>JADZBF010000456.1 GCA_020852215.1 Lysobacter sp.
CCGCAGACCACCGCGACCGCCTCCGGCCGCGCCGAGGCGTGACGCTCGAACCCCGCATGCATCGTCTCGCCCGCGGGATACGCATGCGATGTCGCGTTCCAATCCCGCGTGAGACAGTCGTGCTCCGTGGAGGAAAGCGCGGGCAGCGCGGCAGGTGCGATCGCCTCCGCGGTTTCGTCGTCGAACGCCGCGACCAGCGCGCGAAGCGCGATCTCCATCCGATCGAGCACGGCCAACGGCTCGATGCCGCCCGCGCAATGCACCTTCAGCGCGAATCCGTCGCCGTAGTCGTCGATCGACATCGCCAGCGGATAGTGCGTGTGTTCATCGCTCGCGATCAGACGCATGCCGAACGGCGCATCGACGTTCGGCGGACGCGTCGTGTCCTCGCCCAGATCCAGATCCGCGAGCAGGCCGGCGCTGTGTCGGTAATTGAGTAGCGCGGCGAACAGCGGCGCCGCTGCCCCCAGCCCGGAGCAGCGCTGCGCAAGCGCCAGCGATGCGTGTTCGTGGGCGACCAGCGTCGCCAGTTGTTCGTGCAGGGCGTGCAGGCTTTCGCGCGACGATGCGGCGGCAAGATCGACACGCACCGGCAGCGTGTTGATGAAGACACCGGGCGCGCGCGAGGCTTCGCCCGCGCCGAACAGACGCCCGCTGAGGACGGTCCCGAACACCACGTCGCCGCGGCCGGCCATCGCGCCCAATGCCATCGCCCACGCAAGATGGAATACGGTGGCGGCGCCCACGCCGTGGGCGCGGGCGATCCGGCGCGCGCGCTCGGCCAGTTGCGGCGGCACCGCGCGCTGATGGTTTCTCGCTCCGGTCACGCCGTCCTGCACGTCCGTCACGCCGTACGGCGCCGTGATCTCATCCACCGTCGCCAGCAGTGCGCTGAAATGCGCGATGTGCGCCGCTTCCGGCGCCGCGTGCACACGCGCGATGAAATCGCGATACGGCATCGGCGGCGGCAGCATCTGCGCACGTCCGGCGGCATGCGCCGCGATCTCGGACAGCACCAGTTCGAGGCTGACGTGATCGCCGATCAAATGGTGGTTGACCAGGCCGAGCAGCCAGCGGCCGTCGCTCGCATCCTGCGCCACATACGCCGCCATCAGCGGCGGCCGCCTGATATCGATGCGCAGCCGCACCGGGTCGGTCGCGTGCAGCACCGCCGTGCGGGCGTCGCGATCGAATGTCGCCGACAGCGTACGGACTTCGAGCCGAGCCTCGCGATGCACCAGTTGCATCGGCTCCGCGAGCCCCTGCCAGTGCAGCGATGTGCGCAGGATGTCGTGACGATCGATCACGGCCTGCAAGCCGGAGAGGAAAGCGTCGAGATCGTCGCGAACCGCGAATTCGAGCACGGTCCGGATGAGATAGGGATCGGGCCCGTCATCGCGCAGATAATGGAACAACATGCCCTGCTGCAGCGGCGACAGCGGGTAAGCATCCTTGAGATCGTCGACACCGCCGCGCGCGCGGACCAGCGCTTCGCGCAGCGCGTCGTCGGCCAATTCCGGCATGGTCGAGGGCGCAGGCGACGCCATCGATGAGGCAATGAGCGATCCGGAGGCGGTATCGATCATCGCCGCCATCTCGTGCAATACCGGGTTCGAGAACACGCTGCGCACGTCCAGCGCATGCCCGGCCGCGCGCAGTCGCTCCAACAGCGTCACCACCAGCAGCGAATGACCGCCGAGCCGGAAGAAATGATCGTGACGGCCCACCTGCGCCACGCCCAACAGCTCGCGCCAGATGTCGGCGAGGCAAGACTCGGTCGCGGTCCATGGGCGCTCGTCGTCTTCCGCGACGCCACCGCTTTCCGGCGCCGGCAAAGCCTCGCGATCGAGCTTGCCGTTGCGGGTCAACGGCCAGACATCGAGAAACACGAACGCCGAGGGCACCATGTATTCCGGCAAATCGACGGACAGCGCAGCGCGCAACGCGTCCGCGGAAGGCGCCGCTTCGGGATCGCAGAGGCAGTAGGCCACCAGCCGTTTACCGCCCAGGGCATCGGGCCTCGCCAGCACGACCGTCTCGCGTACGCCCTCCACCCGCGCCAGCGACGCTTCGATCTCGCCCGGTTCGATGCGATACCCGCGGATCTTGACCTGGAAGTCGTTGCGGCCGAGATATTCGACCTGACCGTCCCGCGACCAGCGACCGAGATCGCCGGTGCGATACATCCGCGCTCCGGGCATCGATGCGAACGGGTCGGCGACGAATTTTTCGTCGGTGAGTTCCGGACGGCCGAGGTAGCCGCGCCCCACGCCATCGCCGCCGACGTGGATTTCGCCGGCGATGCCGATCGGCACCGGTTCGCCGCGCGCGTCGAGAATGTAGATGCGCGCATTGGCGATCGGCCGTCCGATCGGCGGCCGCCGCGTCGGATCGATCTCGCGCGGAACCATCAGCGTGGTCGCGAACGTCGTGGTCTCGGTCGGTCCGTAGCAGTGAATCAGACGTTTGGGCGCGGACCTCGACGCGACCTTGGCCACGATCGCCGGATCGCACTGCTCGCCGCCGAACAGCAGCGCGTCGAGATCGGGATACACCTCGGCGAGCGCATCGGCATAGCGATTGAACAGCCCGATCGTCAGATGCAGGATATCGACGCGTTCGCGCCGCAATTCGGCCTTGAAAGCGACAGGATCGAGCAGCGTATCGTCGTCGACGATCACCAGCGTCGCGCCGCGCAGCAGCGTGGACCACACTTCCCAGGTGGCGGCATCGAATGCTGGAGTCGCGCAATGCACGACGCGCTGTCCGGGCACGATGCGGATGTCGCGATCGACCGCCGTCAGGTGCAGGACCTGGCGCTGTTCGATGGCGACGCCCTTGGGACGCCCGGTGGAACCTGAGGTGTAGATGACGTAGGCCAGATCGCCGGGGGCGCGAGTCGCCAACGCGGCGGGCACGGGTTCGTCGCGGCCATCTCCGATCGCCTCAACCGTCTCGATCGCTTCGATCGCCAATATCGGAATGCCGCAAGCCTCGAACAAGGGATGCAGTGCGGACACGCTGATCGCGGCGATCGGCGCGCTGTCCTCGATCATGTAGCGCAACCGATCTTCCGGATAGTCGGGATCCATCGGCACGTATGCGGCGCCGGATTTCGCCACCGCCAGCATCGCGATGACGAGTTCCGGGCAACGGCCTGCGCACAGCGCGACGCGCGCGTCCGCGACGGCCCCCAAGGTCCGCAGACATGCGGCCAAGCGATCGGCTGCGGCATCGAGTTCGGCATAGGTCGTCGACACGCCCTTCCAGCGCAAGGCGATCGCATCGGGCGTGCGCTGCGCGATATCGGCGAATACATCGGCCAAGGTGGCGTCGCGCGGATACGGCACGGCAGTCGCATTGAAACCGTCCAGCAATCGCTTCCGCTCGGCGTACGTCAACAACGGCAGGCGTCCGCAGACAAGCCCCGGGTTCCGCGCGAAGCCGCGCAGAAGCGTCACGAAATGCTCTGCCCAACGCGCGATGGTGGTCGCGTCGAACAAGTCGCCGGCGTACTCCAGATGCCCGGTGAGACCGTCGCCGGTGTCCTGCATCGACAGCGCGAGATCCGCGCGCACGCCCGGCGACGGCAGATCGATCGGAGTCGCCATAAGACCGGGAGCGTCGAAGCGCGCATCCGGCGTGTTGTTGAGCGAGAAAATGGTTTGGTAGACCGGATGGTGGCTGAGCGAGCGTTCGGGCCGAAGCGCTTCCACCAGACGTTCGAACGGCACATCCTGATGTTCGTAGCCGGCCAGCGCGACATCGCGGACCCGCCGGATCAGCGCCGCCAGGGATGCCTCGGCATCGATGCGGATATGCAGCGGCAGCATGTTCACGAAGAAGCCGATCAGCGCCTCGAACTCGTGACGCACGCGATTGGCGATCGGCGTACCGATCACGACTTGCGACTGCCCGCCGAGCCGCGACAAGAGCAGCGCCCAGCCCCCCAGCAACGTCATGAACAGCGTTGCGCCATGGCGTCGCGACAATGCCTGCAACGCAGCGGTGGTCGCCGCGTCCACCTCGAACACGTACATGCCGCCGCGATGCGTTTGGAGCACGGGGCGCGGACGGTCGAGCGGCAGTTCCAACAGCGCCGGCGCATCGTCGAGATGCGCGCGCCAGTAGTCGATCTGGCGATCGAGCCCCGTTCCATTCAGATGCTCGCGCTGCCAACCCGCGTAATCCACATACTGCAGCGTCAGCGGCGGGAGCGGATCGCTCTCGCCGGAAACGAACGCTGTGTAAAGCGCCGCCAGTTCGCGCTGCAGGATGCCGAAGGACCAGCCGTCGGACACGATGTGATGCTGCACGATCAACAGCGCGTGTTCGTGCGGCCCCAAGCGCACCAGACACCCGCGCACCGGCGGGCCGGAATCGAGCGGCATCGGTTGCGCCGCTTCCTCGCGGCACACGCTGTCGAATGCCGAAATGCGTTCCGCGGCGGGCAATTCCGACAGGTCGCATTCGCGCAACACGAATCCGACGTCGGACGCATCGATTTCCAGCGCGGGCGCCCCCTGCACTTCCAGAAAACGCGTACGCAGCGTTTCGTGACGTTCGACCATCCGGTCGAGCGCGCGCCGCAGCGCCGCGCGATCCAGCGCGCCATCGATCCGCAGGCCGGCGACCATGCGGTAGGCAGCACCTGCCGCAGGATCGAGGCGTTCCAGGAACCAAAGCCGCTGCTGCGCCCACGACAACGGCAGCGACCGATCGCGCGCCAGGACCGGAACAGGAACGAAGGCGCTCGCCGCCGTTTCGCGGATACGGGCGGCCTGATCGGCGAGCACCGGCGATCCGAACACCTCGCGCAGCGGCAGCTCGACGCCGAAGCGTTCGCGAATGCGGGCGACCAGACGCACGGCGAGCAGCGAGTGTCCGCCGAGTTCGAAGAAATGATCGTTTCGGCCGATGCCGTCGATGCCCAGCAATGCGCTCCACAGCGCAGCCAGGGCGAGTTCGTAATCGTTCTCCGGCGCGGCATAGGCGCGGAGCACGCGCCATTCCTCGGACGGCGCCGGCAGCGACGCGCGATCGAGCTTGCCGCTCGGCGTCAGCGGCCACTCGTCCATCACCACGAACGCGGACGGCACCATGTAATCCGGCAGCGCACCGGCGAGCGCGACGTGCAGGCGCGCGGGCAATTCGGCGCAGGACGCCGCGAGCAGCGGCCTGTTATTCAGCGTGTTGTCGAGCGCGCCGAGCGCAGAATGCGAAGCGGCGAATGCGCCATCGTCCCACGACCATCGACTGATCGCGTCGACAGCACCGATCGCCGCGTGATAGCCGCCGTCGACACCTTCCACCCAACTCAGGCGCAGCGCGCGGCCGTGTTCGGCGCACAGCGCTTCCAGCTCGATCGGAAGCAGCCCCGCCTCCGATGCCGCTGCCGCGGCCATGTCCGGGCGATACGGCACGAAACGCCGATCGATCCGGCGTTCGCCCAGCATGCGCACGAACGGCGACACCCACGGATGCGGAATATCGCGCAGCACAAGCACGTCGCCCTGCGGCAGTGCGGCCAAGGCCGTTCGCAACGCGTCGATGCCGGCCCACGATTCTCGGAGCGGAACCGACCGGGCTTGCGGTTGCGCTCGATCGTCGTCGCGCACCTCGATGCAGACGTCGAAGCGGAACGCCGACATCTCGGTGTGCTGCGCCGCCAGTTTCGGCATGACCACGATGTCGGCGATGCGCGGATGGCGAGCCTTCAATGCGAGGAACCACGCGGGATCGACGAGCAGTTCGCGATCAACCAGAGCGCGACGGCGCGCCAGTTCCGGAAGCGCGTCGACATCGTCGCTGCCGTCGTACTGGAACAGTGCGACCGATAGATGAAACGCCTTCGCCAGGCCGTAATGCCTGACGTCGCCGACGAACATGCGCCCGCCGGGCCGCAAGCGCTCGATCGCACCGACGATCGTGCGTTCGAGATATTCGATATCGGGAAAATATTGCGCGACGGAGCTGAGGATCGCCGTATCGAATTCGCCCTCGACGCCACGCAGATCGTCGGCCGGAGCCGCATGCACCTGGGCGATGCCGGCGATTGCCGGCGTGCTCGCGATCCGTCGCGCAAGTTTCGCGACGGTGCGGGACGAGAGATCGGTGCCGACGTAGCGTACGCAATCGGCGGCAAGATTCTGCAGCAGAAGACCGGTACCGCAGCCGATCTCCAGTACCGCCTGCGGCCGCAGCGCGCGGAGGCGATCGAGCGTGCGATCCACCCACTCGCGCATCGCTTCCGCGGGAATCGCTTCACGGGTATAGCTGCTGTTCCAACCGACGATATCGAAATCCGGCGCCTGGTCGTCCAGACCGGTCTCCTCGTCGGCCTGCGCGTCGAACACGCCCGACCACTCCTCGATACGCGCTTCGACTTCCGGCGCCGTGATCGTCGCCTCGTCGGGAATCACGTAGGCCGCAATGCGTAGGCTTTCGTCGTGCTGGCGCACCGTCACCGCAGCCTCGCGCACGCCTTCGACGCTGCGCAGCACCGCCTCGATTTCGCCCAGTTCGATGCGATAGCCGCGGATCTTCACTTGATCGTCGTTGCGGCCCAGATACATCAGTGCACCGTCCGCGCCGCGACGGCACAGATCGCCGCTGCGATACACG
>JADZBF010000457.1 GCA_020852215.1 Lysobacter sp.
GCCCGCACCAGAAGCGCCAGTTCTTCGCGTGCAAGTGGGCGCCGCGCCAACCGGCCAGTGCGGCGAACACGGCGGGCGCGATCATCACCAGCGCCAAGACGCCGACGCCTTTCGTGATGGTGCCCAACCCGGCGGCGAACCAACCGAGCCACCACATGCGCCAATCCGGACCTTTCAGCAAATGCCGCAACAGGCCGTAGTTGGCGAGCGTGATCCAGAAAATCACCAGCGGATCGATCTGCGCCTTCTTGGTCTGGTACGTGAAATGCACCACGAACAACAAGGCCCACGCCGCATACAGACCGACGCGACGCGTCCACAGCCGGCGGCCGAGGTCGTACACGCACCACAGCGTGCCCAGCGCGGCGAGCAGCGAGGGCAGCAGGAACGCAATGCGCCATTCGCCGAACAACGTGTACAGCGCCGCCTGCCACCACATCAGCATCGGCGGCTTGTCCGAATACAGTTCCGAGCCGCGATGCGGGAACAACCAATCGCCGCTTTCGACCATTTGCTTGGCGACCAGGGCGAAGCGC
Organism: Lysobacter sp.; assembly: GCA_020852215.1. Classification (GTDB taxonomy): domain Bacteria; phylum Pseudomonadota; class Gammaproteobacteria; order Xanthomonadales; family Xanthomonadaceae; genus Lysobacter_I. The sequence continues at coordinate 537 of JADZBF010000457.1, forward strand.
GGTTCGTCCGAAGGCCACGGGTCGCGCAGCCCCAAACCGGCGCCCAGCACCAACAGCGCGGTGAACGCGAGCAGCCAGAATTCGCGGGACGGACGTGTTTTCAAGAAGCGGATCGTCGACATCCGCGCATGATACGTAGGAGCGGCTTCAGCTGCGACCGCACACGGTCATCGCTCGATCCTTGCGGGTGGACCGGCAGGCGCGACCGTAGAACGCTGTCGGCCTGAATCGTAGGAGCGCCGGAAGGCGCGACCGATGTTCGCGGACGAACCGTTCGGATCGTTCTTGTGGGAGGGCCGGCAGGCCCGATCTCCGCACGGAACGGTCGGGCCTGCCGGCCCTCCCACAACAGGTTCGATCAATTCGCACGACGGTACCAGCGCGCCTGCCGGCACGCCTACGAGTGGGCTTTGCGCAATCGCGCGTAGAAAAACCCGTCCATGCCGTCTTCGCCCGGCAATCGCTGGCGACCCGGGCCTTCGACGCGGCCGAAGGTCTCGGGCAACGGCTCGACGACGGCATCGGGCGTGCGCGCAAGAAACGCTTCGATCTGCCCCGCATTCTCCTCGCGCAAAATCGAACACGTCGCGTAGAGCAACACACCGCCCGGCGCCAGCGTGAGCCACAAGGCATCGTGCAAACGCGCTTGCGTCGCGACCAGCGCATCCAGATCGCTCGGGCGACGATGCAGCAAAATATCCGGCTGCCGGCGCACGATGCCGGTCGCCGAACACGGCGCATCGATCAGCACCGCATCGAAGCGTTCGCCCGGCTGCGCGTCGACGCGCCACCACGCATCCAGGTCGGCCGCATCCGCCGCGTGCAGCGCGACATCGATATCGGCATCGACACGCAACAACGTTTCGCGCGTGCGGCGCAAACGACGCGCGTCGATATCCAGCGCGGTCAGACGCACGGTCGGTTCGCGTTCCAACAGATGCGCGGCTTTGCCGCCCGGCGCGGCGCAGGCGTCGAGCACGCGCGACTGCGGCGCGAGCGCCAGCGCATCCGCGACTGCCTGCGCGGCACCGTCCTGCACCGACACCCAGCCGGCGTCGAAATCGGGCAAATCGCGCACCGCGAGCGAAGCGTCCAAACGGATCGCATCGGGCAGCTCGGGCGGCAGCGCCGTCGCCGCATCGAAGGCGATGCCAGCATCGCGCAGACGCTGCGCGTAGGTGTCGCGATCGCAACGTCGACGATTCACCCGCAACCACAGCGGCGCCGCGACCGCACTCGCGGCGAGAATCGCATCGGCATCGTTCGGCCAATCGCGGCGCACGCGCTCGCGCAACCAATCGGGCCACGTCAACGCCGGATCGGCGGCCGGCACGCCGTCGCGCTGCGCGCGCCGCAGCAGCGCATTCACCATGCCCGCCTGATGCGCGCGGCCCATCGCGCGCGCCGCTTCCACGGTCGCATCCAGCGCGGCGTGCGCCGGCAAACGCAAGGCTTCCAACTGCGCGAACCCCGCGTACAGCAACGCGCGCAGCGGGTCGTCGCGTTTTCCCAGCGGCTTGCTCACCCACGCTTCCAAGGCGGCGGCGTAGCGCACGCGCTCGCGCAGCACCGCGAAACAGATCGCTTCGACCAAGGCGCGATCGCGCGGGTCATCGAGGGTCGGCAACGCCGCCGCGAATTCGGCCTTCAGCGAACGGCCACGATGCAGCACCGCATCGAGCACACGCGCGGCGGCAAGGCGCGCTTCGATGCCTTTGCTCGCGCTCATCGCGGCATCTCCTCGAAGCGACTCATCAATTCGATCGACGCGCCCGGAAACGCGGCCATCCACGCTGTCGCGCCGTCGGCCAACACGCATTCGATCAGATAGGCATCGCGCGAAGACAGATCGTCGCCCTCCGCCTCATTCAAAATCGCGACCACGGCGCCCATATCGCCGATCGCGGGGGAACGCGAACCCAGGCCGCAGCCGTCCAGATGCATGCCCTCGAAGGAGCGGACGCGGACGACATCGTATTCGCGGATATCGCCGTTCGCATTCGGTACGTTCGCGCCGGGCGTGTTCGTGTCGCGTGCGTTCATGTCTCGACAAGCCCCTCGATGTGCTCGATATCCACGATCCGTTCGCCGTCCGTATCGATCAGCAAAAACGCATCGGACAACGGATGGACTTCGGGATAATACGCGCCGGGGTCGCAGAAC
>JADZBF010000458.1 GCA_020852215.1 Lysobacter sp.
CCGTTGGCTGGAACGCGCGGTGATCGGGCTGAATCTCTGCCCGTTCGCCAAGGCGGTGTACGTCAAACGACAAGTGCGTTTCGCGCTCAGCGATGCCGAACTCGAAGACGATCTGCTGGAAGAACTGGCGGAAGAATTACTGCGCCTGCGCGATACGCCCGCGGAGGAGATCGACACCACCCTGCTGGTGCATCCGCGGGTATTGACGGATTTTCTGGACTACAACGATTTTCTCGACCGCGTCGACGCGCTGGTCGAAGCGCTCGATTTGGACGGCGTACTGCAGGTCGCGAGCTTTCATCCCGAGTATCGGTTCGCGGACACCGAAGCCGACGACCCGGGCAATTGCACCAACCGTTCGCCCTATCCCACGCTGCATCTGATCCGCGAGGCCAGCTTGGATCGCGCGGTGGAGGCGTACCCCGATCCCGATGCGATCGTGCAGCGCAATTTGGCGGCGATGGCGGAACTGGGGCTGGACGGCTTTCGCGATTTGTTGTCCTGAGGAAACTCCGAGCAACTCAGCGTCTCCGCGCGCAGAGGATGGCGCGGGAGCGATTGAACCGGTGAGAGCGAGACCGGACGAGCGCTGATGCCGGAGGGGTCGCCGAAAACGCCGCGGCACGAAAGGCCGGATGCATCGGATTCGCCGCCGGCCGCGCGCTCATCGAATTCTGACGGGGTAACTGCAATTCGAGTAAAACACCCGGCAACCTGAGGTTTCTTTAGCGCACTCGTCCAACGCCAGGCGTGCGGCTTCGTCGACGGTCGCACCATTCGCCGTGCTGTAGTAACGATCGCCCCATGCGATCACCCCGCATTGATTGTCGTACGACGTTTGGATGCGGCAGGTCTTCCCGCCGCCGCTGCTGCGGCAAAGACGTACCGCCATTTTTTCTGCGGCGCGCCGACTCTTCGAGTCGCTCGAGACGCCGACGCCGCCGCGCGGCGCATTGGGATCGATCGCGATGGCGCCCCAACGCGTCGCCCACTGCGGACCGGAAGGCTCGACGTAGTTTTTGGGAGGCGGCTGCGAGCAATAGGGCACGCCGTCTCCGAAATCCGGACCAGAGCCCATACGGCACTGTGCGGCGGTATCCGGCGCGAACGCGATCAGCGTCAAACCGAAAACGAGCGAAAAAAACTTCATTCAAGCGTCTCCTTTGGAATCCGCTCGCTTCGGCCCCGCAGCTTCGCCTGTCCGCGACATGCCTGACGGAGCGCTGCCCATGAGCTGGCTGCTCGAATTCGCGCTCGCCGAGGATTGCTGCGGGTCTATCAGTCCCCGGCCGCGTTCGGTTTTCATCTTATCGTCGCCGATCGGATTCGAACTGCGTGCGCCCGCCGCCGGGTTGACCGTACTCTGCTGCGCATCGGGCGGGCGAGGTGCTCCTGGCTGGGCGCTCGCGGGTTTTTCCGGCGGAGGAGGCGCCGCCGGCCTCGCCGTTGGGACCGTCGTTTGTGACTGCGTTTGCGGACTCGACGAAGACCCTCCGAACATATTGATCGTACTGATTTGCCCCAGCGTCCCCTGGAAGAAACTCGCGGCCATCGGCGGCACCGTCACGATCAACAGGGTCAGAATCGCCCCGAGCCCGCCTTGCTGCAACGCTCGGCTACTGATGCCTTCCGTGCTTGTCCCGAGAAAACTGCCGGCCCAATACGCCGCCGCGACCGCGGTCACGATGTCCACCGCGATACTCACCATCACGCTCAGCATCGCGAACGAGAACATCGTGCCGATGCCGTACATCAACCACTTGCTGAACAAATGCTTGGTCTGGTCGAACAACAGGAACACCAGGAACAAAGGCCCGAACCCGATGAACAACGCCATCGCGATGCGATTGAGCAGCAGCAAAGTGCCGCCGACCAAAGCCGGTCCGGCGATGCCGATGCCGGTGAACAACTGCGCTCTGTTTTTGGCGGCTTCGATATTTTCGTCGCCGCTGACGTCCAGCGCGTCGATGCTGATCAACGCCACCTGCATGTAGCCCAGACTCTTGTCGATCGCGCGATACGGGTCATCGACGTTCTTGCCGGTGACGAACTGATGGATCTTGTTGTTGGTGCCGTCGACCAGCACCTTGAGCAGCGGGGTCGAACCGGAGGCCATCGCCGTCGCCAGGGTCAGCACGAAGACCGCGCGCGCCGAGTTCATCACCAGCCCCATCATCGACTCCTGACTCTTGCCGATCATGATTCGGACGCCCTGCCAGAACACCCACAGCGTCATCAAGGCCAATGCGCCGCCGCTGGCGATGGTCATCATGCGGCCGAGAAATTTTCCGGCGAAGCGATCGATGCGGGCGTTGATGAATTCCTTGATTTCGTAAAAGAAAAACAGGTTCGTCACATCGTCGAGAATGCCCGCGCGCAAACCGAAGCCCGGACCATGCAGGCCGAAACCGCCGAACGCCCCTTGCAGTGCGCTATCGATCAAGTCGAGTACGGTTCCGGCATCCATTCGTCGCCCTTTTCGTGTCGTAAGGTTCGTTAGACCGAAAGCCGCTTCGCGAGCGGCTTTCGGATTCAGGCGGTTGCCTGGCCTATGAGCGGCCCCGAGGGCGTCCGCTTCCGATCAGTCTTTATTTTTTTCATCGTCGAGCACCTTTTTGAGCACGGCGCCCTGCACGACGGTGGTCAAAATGTCGGGCTGTTGCCCGCGCAAGGCGCGTTGGGCGAGCCTTTGTTGGTATTTGTTCAACTGGCTGACATAGCTGTCGTAAGCCATCATCATGGCTTGCCAATTGTCCATATCCATCTTCGAAC
>JADZBF010000459.1 GCA_020852215.1 Lysobacter sp.
AGATTTTGCGGATCAGCGAGTAACCATTCGAATGCGGGCCACTGGAGGCGATGCCGATCAGCGCGTCGCCTTCGCGCACCTTCGCGCCGTCGAGGATCTTCGACTTCTCCACGCCCGCCACGCAGAAACCGGCGAGATCGTATTCGCCCGGCGGGTACATGTCGGGCATTTCGGCGGTTTCGCCGCCGATCAGCGCGCAACCGGACAGTTCGCAGCCGCGGGCGATGCCGCCGACCACGGCCACCGTGGTGTCCACGTCGAGTTTGCCGGTGGCGAAATAATCGAGGAAGAACAGCGGCTCGGCGCCCTGCACCAGCACGTCGTTGACGCACATCGCCACCAGATCGATGCCGATGGTGTCGTGGCGGTTCAACTGCTGCGCCAGTTTGAGTTTGGTGCCGACGCCGTCGGTGCCGGAGACCAGCACAGGCTCTTTGTATTTGGCGGACAGGTCGAACATCGCGCCGAAACCGCCCAGACCGCCCATCACTTCGGGCCGGAAGCTGCGCTTGACCAGCGGTTTGATGCGTTCGACGACATCGTTGCCCGCGTCGATATCGACGCCGGCGTCGCGGTAGGTCAGGGGAGTCTGGGTCACGGGCGGGCTGCGGGCGCGGAAAGCGAGATTGTAGCGGTCGCCGGGCGACCGGCCCACCTCGCCGAGACGCCGCCGGCGCTCTGAAAGCGCGTTTCGCGTCGTTCGGCGCTCGCGGTCGGCCATGCTTCGCCCCACTTGTGGCACCATTTCGCGCGTTGGCCAATGTTCGGGAAGTGAAAATGCGGCAGTCGAGGCGGTGGACGGTGCGTTGGGCGGCGGTTGCGTGCCTGGCGATAGCGATAGCGATGGCGTTCGGCGTCGGCGTCGCGCATGCGCAGCGCGTCGAGGGCGAGCGTGCCGCAGCCAGCGGCATCTACGAAGCGGAAGTGCCGGTGAACGGGCAGGGCGAGGCCGAGCGCAATGCCGCGTTCAGTCGCGGGCTGGCGCAAGTGCTGGCGAAGCTGTCCGGTGATCGCGGCGCCACCGGACGCCCGGGCGTGGGCCAGGAGCTGCGCCGCGCCAAGGACTACGTCACCGGCTTCGACTATCGCCAGGACCAAGGCGTCTCGGCCAACGGCACCCCCAATTTCAAAACCATGCTGGTCGTGCGCTACGACCGGGCGAAAGTCGAGGGCATGATCGGCATGCTGGGCCTGCCGATGTGGCCGCAGCCCCGTCCGAAACCCGTGCTGTGGCTGGCGATCGACGACGGCAAAGGCCCGCGCTTGGTCGGTGTGGCCCAGAGCAACGCGGCGCGTTCGGTGCTGGATCGCGCGATCGAGCGCGGCTACCGCCTCGGTTTACCGACCGGCAACGCCGCCGAACAGGCCGCGGTCGGTGCTATCTGGCGCGGCGACACCGGCGCCATCGCGCGACTGTCCTCGCGCTACAGCCCGCCGATGCAGTTGATCGGCAAGCTCTACCGCAAAGGCGCCACCGGCTGGCAAGCCGATTGGACCTTCGTCGACAGCGGCCGCGTGTTATCGACCTGGAAGACCAGCGATGCCGATGCGCGTCGCGCCATGGCCGCCGGCGCCGACGGCGGTGCCGATGCGCTGATCCGCAAATACGCGCGTCGCGGTTCCGGCGCCGGGGCGCCCGGCACGTTCCGCGTCACCATCGCCGGCATCGACAGCGCCGACGAGTACATTCGCCTCTCCGCGCATCTGCAGGAATTGTCGGTGGTGCGTCGCATCCGCCCGGTTTCCGCCAGCGGCAACACCTTGGTGGTCGAACTGGAACTGCTGACCGGCATGTCGGGCTTAAAGCGCATGGCCGAAAGTCGCGGCGTACTGATTCCGAGCGAAGGCGCGGAAACGCCGACGTTCGACCTGCGATGAGTCGCGGGATGAAGGATCCGATGAACGATGCGATGAACGACGCGACCGAGCGGGCGACGAACGACGACAAGGGCCGCGACGCGCGGAACGCGTCGCAGGCTGCGAGCGAACCGCCCGCGCCGCACGCGGCGATCGACCTTTCGATGCCGATCGAAGACATCGCGCGCTTTTTCCGACGGCTGCAATGGGGATTGCTCTTCGTCGCCGTCGGTTTGCTGATTTGGGTGCTGACGCCGGTGTTGACGCCGTTCGCGGCGGCGACCTTGCTCGCGTGGCTGGGCAATCCGGTCGTCGGGCGTTTGCAGAAACGCGGCATGTCGCGCAACGGCGCGGTGTTTCTGGTGTTCGGTTCGATGCTGTTGATCTTGACCACCCTGATCGTGGTGTTGGTGCCGCTGATCCAACGGCAGATCGTGACCCTGTCCGAATCGATGCCGCGCTACCTCGATTGGCTGGCGGCGACCGCCGTGCCGTGGATCAAAACCAAAACCGGCTTCGACCTGTCGGTGTGGTTGGACCCCGGGCACATCGTCGAGACGCTTAAGCGCAACTGGAAAGGCGCCGGCGGCATCGCCACCCAAGTGTTGGGCTACCTCACGCAATCGAGCGTCGCCGTGCTCGGGTGGTTCGCGAATCTGGTGCTGATTCCGTTCATCACGTTCTTCTTCCTGCGCGACTGGAACGCCTTGGTACAGCGCGCCGCGGATTTGATTCCGCGCCGCCGGGTCGAGACCGTGAGCATGCTGGCGGCCGACTCCGACGCTGTACTCGGCAGTTTTCTGCGCGGCCAGTTCATGGTGATGATCGCGATGGGCCTGTTCTACGCCACCGGCTTGTGGGGCGTGGGCCTGGAAGTCGGCATCCTCATCGGTTTGCTGGGCGGCCTGCTCACGTTCGTGCCTTACGTCGGCCCCACCACGGTGCTGATCGGCGGCGTGGTGGCCGCGCTGGTGCAATTCGGCGATTGGCAGCACGTGGTCGGCGTATTGGCGGTGTGGGGCGTCGGGCAGTTGCTGGAAAGCTATGTGTTGACGCCGAAATTGGTCGGTGATCGCGTCGGCTTGAGTCCCGTCACGGTGGTGTTCGCGGTGATGACCGGCGGCAGCCTGTTCGGTTTCCTCGGCATGTTGCTCGCGTTGCCGGTCGCATCGGTCGCGAACGTGTTGATCCGTCATGCGATGAAGGGATACACCGCGAGTCATTTCTATCTCGAACACGGCGACGAAAGCGTACTGCAGACGGCCGATGGCCTCGTCGTACGCGATGCGACGCCTGCGGCCGACGCCGCGAATATCGAGCGCTCGGATTCGGCGTGACCGTGCGCGGCACCGACGAGGCGGCGCAATTGCCGCTGACCCTGCGTTTTCCGCCGGATCAACGTTTCGATACGTTCGTCGGCGCGCCCGAGGGCGCGCTCGCGCTGCTACGCGCGTTCGCGCGAGCGGAAAGCGAGGAGTCGGCGGTGGTGTGGGCGGTATTCCTTGTCGGCGCGAACGGTACCGGCAAAACCCATCTGTTGCTGGCCGCTTGCGCCGAGGCCGAAGCCGCCGGTTTGCGCGCGGCCTACTTGCCGCTCGCCGCCGCGCGCGGTCGCGTGCGCGATGCCGTCGAAGCGTACGAACACGCCGATCTGATCGCGCTGGACGGCTTGGATGCGGTGGTCGGCGAGCGCGACGACGAGATCGCATTGTTCGATGCGCACAACCGATGGCGCGATGCGGGCCGTCGCGTGCTGTATTCGGCGACCGCCGCGCCCGATGCGCTGCCGCTGGTGTTGCCCGATTTGCGCTCGCGCCTGTCGCAGTGCGCACGCATCGCGCTCGAAACTCTCGACGACGACGGCCGCGCCGATGTCCTGCGTCTGCGTGCGCAGCGCCGCGGCCTGCAACTCGATAACGCCGCCATCGATTGGCTGCTCAAGCGCGTCGACCGCGATCTCGGCAGCCTTACCGCCCTGCTCGACCGCCTCGATCGCGCATCGCTGGCGGCGCAGCGCAGGATTACCGTGCCGTTTTTGCGACAGGTGCTCGGCTGATCGATCGGCTAGTTGATCGACTGGTTGACCGACGGGTCGATCGGTTGGTTGATCGATCGGCTGATCGAAGCGATTCCGTCTGCAGAAAAAAGGGCGCCGGCGATCACCGACGCCCGTGTTGGCTGCAACTGCGATCAGCCGTGATGTTGCTGTCGGGCCATCACCGGCGCCGCCATGCGTTCTTGCTCGATTTCTTGGTTGCGTTCGCGCGACGGCCCGGCGACCGCGAGCTGCTGGGGTTGCGGCAGCTTCTCCATCTCTTGCAAGGCCTGCATCGTCGGTTTCAATTCGTTCGGGTTGGTGGAAACCCCGGAATTGCGATTGTTGAACGAGTACAAATCGGCGCTGTTGCCTTGGATCGCGAACAGCATTTGGCCGTGCGAAGTGTTTTCCAATTTACCCACGTCGATCTGCGTCAGTTTGCTTTCCTTGGTCGCCAACGCCAGATTCGCGGTGATCTGATCGAGCGTCTCGGCGGACGGGCGTCGGTCGCTGCCGACTTGCGAGAACGCGCGATCCACCGTCAACGCCGCCTGCACATAGCGCTCGTAATCCGGATGGTCGCGATGCGACGGTTGCAGCGGCACCTGCACCGGGCGCCAAGTCAGATCGCTGCCCAGCGTGGGGTCGGCGCTTTGCGGCAGACGACGGGTTTCGCGGGTGTCGTCGAGCGCCGCGCGCAGACGCTGCGATTCGCTGGCGTTGTCGTCGGCGTGTCCGCTCGGCGGCCGGAACGACGACGGCGCTGCATCCAAACGCACGCCTTGCGCGCTATCGCGCGGCGCCGGGCCGCTGCCGATTTCGCTGACCCGCCACAGCATGCTGTTGTCGGGGCGATGCACGGTGTTCATTTCGGGCCGCAGCGATTCGGGCAACGGCTGGAACAGCGGGTCTTTGTTCAAGGTGTTGAGATACGACATCATCATATTGCCGGAGCGATTCGACAGGCCGTTGTCCAGCGGGCTACCGCCGACATCGCCGTGAGCGCCCGGTAAGCGCACGCCGATCAAACTGCCGTCGGCGGTGACGCCTTCCTTGATGATGTCGGTGACCGGGAATTTCGCGCGGCGCTCGTCGTCGGCGGTGATCTGCAGTCCGGAAATCACCGAATGCGGCATGCGCCGATCGTGATTGCTCGGCTCGCCGGTACCGACCGGGTCGAACAAGCCCACGGCTTGCGCGGCCCGGCCCGGCGGCACCAACACTTGCCCGTCGCGATCGACGATGCCGCGTTCGTCCACCAGTCGCGAGAAACCCGCCGCCTGTTCCGCGCCGCGGCTGAAACCCACCGACACCACGCGCACGCGCAGATCGCTGTCGGGATTGCCCGGCTCGGCCCATTGGTCGGTGCGCTTCCACTCTTTCACTTGATCGACCAGCTTGTCGTACATTTTTTCCAAGCGGTCGTCGAAGGTGCGGCCGGTCGCCAAGTCGTGGACCTTGCTCAGCGGCGTCGTGGCGTTGTCCCACACCATGCCGGTTTTGGTCGAAATCGTATTGCCGATCCGTCCCAAGGTGGTGTCCGCTTCCGGCGTTTCGACATTCCAACCCGGAGCGCGCTGCGTGCCCGGACCGGAGAGATACGCATGCGCGATGCGGCCGCCGTCGTTGTCGGGCAAGCCATCGAGTTGATTGCGCAGACGGGCGACGTTGGTGATTTTCGGCCCGCGATCGGCGTCGTTTCCGGTACCGTCGAACAACGCATAGAAGATGCGGTCGCGCGGATCGTTCTTGTCGTACAGCATGGGCGCTTCGGCGGACGCCAGGATCGCACGCGCTCGATCGTAGCGATCCAATTGCTCTTGCGTGGCGGGAGAGGGGTTGCGGTCGTCTCTCAGGCTGCCCATTGCACTACTCCTTCGTCGATGGATGGATAAGAACGCGATACCGCATACGATTGCGTACGACCAACGCTATAACGGCATCGCGCACTGCCGCGTCAGAAATCCGTTAAGCCTGAGCGGCCCGCCGGGGCCGCGTTCAGGAATCTTGCACCATCCGGCGCCCGGCGACGGCGCGATATTTGTGATGAGAATCGCAATTCGCTGCCGAATAAGTTTTCCATGGCGAGCGATGTTTCGTGCCGAAGAGTGCGCGCACGGTCGCGGCGGACACTCGACGTTCGCTTCTGCGAAGTCCCGACTGTCGGCGCCATCGAGGAACGCGTTCGTTTATGCGCTGAGAGCGATAAGACTGCGATCCAACGTCGCCAGTCGCTCCGGCGTGCCCACATCCGTCCAGCGCCCGCGGTGATGTTCGCCGCTTACGGCGTCGCGATGCATCGCCGCGCGCAGCAGCGGCGCGAGTTTGAAACGCGGCGGATCGGCATCGACGCCGGGCGCCTCGCCGATGATCGCGCGCCAGTCGTCGAGGATCGAAGGGCGGTAGATGCCGATACCGGAAAACGTCAGGCGTGTCGGGACGGATGTCGACGCCTCTTGCGAAATATCGTCGCGAGGCGATGCCGATTCGGACGCGAGATGTTCGGAAAGCACTTCGCCCTTCGGCATCAGCGAAAAATCGCCTTTCGCGTTGTGCTCGGGGTTGTCGATCAGCACCAGATGCGCGTCGCCTCCCGACGCGTGCGGCAAGCGCGCGAAATCGTAATCGGTCCAGATATCGCCATTGACCGCGATAAAGGGCGCGTCGGCGCTGCCGTCCTCTCCGCGTAAAAACGGTAGCGCATGATGCATGCCGCCGCCGGTTTCCAGCGGTGTCGGTCCTTCGTAGGAATAGTGCAGACGCAAGCCGAAGTCGCTGCCGTCGCCTAACGTGCGCGGAAACTGCTCCGCGAGCCACGAGGTGTTGATCACCACATCGCGCACGCCGAGCGCCGCGAGTTTCTC
>JADZBF010000460.1 GCA_020852215.1 Lysobacter sp.
AGGCCGCGCAGCGTGCGCCCATGCAGCGCCACGCCGCCGCCGATGCCCGTGCCCACGGTGACGTAGGCCACGCAATCGAGCGGACGACCGGCATCATCGCGTCCGGCGCCCCAGGTCGCTTCCGCCAGCGCGGCGGCGTTGACGTCGGTGTCCAGCGCGATCGGAATACCGAGCGCGCGGAACGGCGCCAGCACATCGGCATCGCGCCACGCCAGTTTCGGTGTGCGCAGCAAACGGCCGTAGCGCGGCGAACGCGGATCCAGTTCCAGCGGTCCGAAACTGGCGATGCCGAGCGCACGCGTGGCGCCATGTCGCTGCGCGGCGTCGCCGAAAAACGTCAAGGCTTCGCGCAGCGTCGCGTCGGGATCGCGAGTGGGAAAGCGCGTGCGCTCCAGCAAGCGCCCGTCGGCGGTGCCGAGCGCGCAAACGAATTTGGTGCCGCCGGCTTCGATCGCCGCGTAAACGTGTTCGTTCATGACCGATGAAAATCCATGCGTTCCAGAGCGAGCGCTACGTTACGCGCGCACGAACCAGCGTAGCGCATACGGCGGCAGGCGCGTGGGCAGGGCGGTGTCGCGCCCGCCGTCGAGCGCATCGCGCCAATGCGCATCCGCGAGTTCCGGTGGCGGCGCGATCGCGATCTCGCGTGCGCTCAGATTGCACAGCGCCAGAAACCCGTCGCCGCGGCGCAAACCGAACGCGGCCGCGTCGCCGAGCGGCACCGCGCGCATCGATGCATCCGCGCGCAGATCGGGCGTCGCACGCCGCGCGGCGATCATCGCGCGTAACGCGCGGCCGATGCGCAGCGCCGTCGCGTTCGCGGCGCCGTCGACGCGATCCATCTCGTCGTCGTTGCGGTGCGCGTCGAGCGCTTCCGCCGCGTGCGCTCTCGCCCAATCCATCGCCGGTCGATGCAGCCAGCGGCCTTCGTCGGCGCGTTCGGCGTCGTCGAGATAGGTTTCGTCGTTACCCAGAGCGATCTCGTCGCCCATGTAGAGCGTCGGCAAGCCGGCGGCGGCGAACACGATGCCGTGCAGCAACGTAAAACGCCGCTCGGCGAGCGCCAAGGCGTGCGCGTCGCCGCGCGCGAGCGCCGCTTCGATGCCCGTCAGCGCGGCGGCGGTGCCGTTGGTGCCGTGGACATGCTCGCAGCCCGCGCTTTGGAAGGCACGGCCGCGCGCATAACTGTCCGGCGTTTCGCCGGCGTAGAAGCACGCGATACGCGCCAGATCGAACGGTGCGTGTTCGCTGTCGCCCGCGGCTTCTTCGCGCAGCACGCCCCAACCGATATCGTCGTGGCAACGCAGGTACGTCAACCATCCGCAGGCCGGCGGCAATGCGGGCGTGCGCGCGACGATATCGGCGAGCATGTCGCCGCGCGATTCCGCGAGCGCGACCCACAACGCCGCCATCAGCGTACTGTGATACGCCAGATGGCATTCGTCGCCTACCGCATCGGCCGCGTTGCCGTTGCGCAAGCCGAAATACGGCGTCAACTCGCGCGCCGGCACGATCGCCTCGGCTTTCAGCAACACGCCCGGCGCCGCGATGTCGCAGACCGCGCGCAGCGCGCGCAGAATCGTGTGCGCCTCGGGGCGGTTCATGCAATCGGTGCCCGTGCTTTTCCACAAGTACGCGGTGGAATCCAAACGGAAGGCTTCGATGCCGCGATTGGCCAAGCGCAATAATGTCAACGCCATGTGCGCGAAGACGTCGGGATTCGACCAATTCAAATCCCATTGATAACCGTAGAACGTGGTCCACACCCAGCCCACGTTTGGAACATGCGTGAAGTTTCCGGGCGCCGTTTGCGGAAACACTTGTCCCAGCGTGCGTTCGTAGGCGTCGGGGAGCGTGCGGTCGGGGAAGATGTGGTAGTAGTCGCGATAGTGCGCATCGCCGCCGCGCGCGGCCAGCGCCCATGCGTGATCGTCTGCGGTGTGGTTGAGCACCAGATCGGCGCACAGACCGATGCCTGCGTCGCGCAAACGTGCGGTCAGCGCGAGCAGATCGTCGTTCGTGCCGAGCGCGGGGTCTACCGCATCGTAATCGCGCACCGCGAAGCCGCCGTCGTTGTCGCCTTCGCGCGCTTGCAGAAACGGCAGCAGATGCAGGTAGCGCACGCCCAAGCGCTGCAGATACGGCACGCGTTCGGCGACGCCGCGTAAATCGCCGCCGAATCGATCGACGTAGGCAGAATAGCCGATCGTGTCCTGGGCCAGAAACCAGCTCGGATTGCGTTCGCGCGCGTCGTCGGAGGCGCGAAGCGCCTGCGGGCGCCCGTTGATGCCGTCGGCGAGGCCTTCGACGAATTGCGACAAGGTGTCGTCGAAGCGCGTCGTCTGCGCGTACAGCATCGCCAACGCCTCCAGCAACCTAGGCGCGTGCGCGTCCCAGCGCGCGAGCGCGGCCGCGCGATACTCGGGCAACAACGCCTCCGCGAAGCGCGCGCGCGCTTCGCGAATGCGCAACTGATCTTCGCGCACGTTCGGGTCCTGCATCGGCTCGCCCCCTGGTCGATTCATCGGCGGTTCGCGCTGCGGCGTTCTCGGGCGACGGTCGCGACGTACGGCGGGGCGCAGTACAACGCGCTGCCGTACGTCGCGTCGACGGTCAGAACTCGAAACGTACGCTCACCGTCGCGGTGCGGCCGGGAATCGAACGCGCGCGGATGATGTTCTGCGTATTGGCGACGATGCTGCCTTCCTCCGATTCGGTGATCCCGAATGCGTCGAACAGATTGTTGACGTTCAAGCCGACCACCCAGTTCTCGGCGAAACGGTAGTCGCCGAACAAATTGACTTGGGTGTAGCCGGGCATCACCAATTCGTTATTGTCCTGCGCGTAGGCATCGGTGGTGCCGATCAGATTGGCGCCGACCGTCCAATTCCCGGCTTGATAGCCGCCGGTCAGTTGGTAGACCAGATCGGCTTGGCGGCGCGGCGTATTGCCTTCGTTCGCGGGGCTGATGTCGTCTTTGCTGATTTCCGCGTCGGTCCAGGTCAGTCCGCCGTTGAGGAAGAGGCCTTCGTAGCGCCAGGACGCTTCCAACTCGATGCCGCGCGCCTTGTACACGCGGTCGAAGAAGCGTTGGCTGGTCAGTTCGAAGTTTTGTTCCTCGGTGTCGGCGAAGAACGCGGTGGCGAACAGGCTGAAATTCTCGCGACGCCATTTCAAGCCGGCTTCGAACTGATCGACCAAATCCACCGCATCCTGCGCGCGCACCGAACCGTCCGGTTGAACAAGACCGAACAACAGGCGATCGGCGTTGGCGCGGCCGCCGCGGCTGATCCGCGCGAACACGCCGAGGTCGTCGTTCACCAGATAGTTCGCGCCCACCGAGTACGAGGTGTAGCCCCAGTCGTAATTCACAGGCGAATTGGCCGCGTTGTTGATCTGCGAGACGCTCAGCTCCGGCGCGGTGATGTTGCCGTCGCCGTCCACGTCCACGTTCGCCACCTGCACGCTGCCGGCGTAATTGCCGTCGGCGTCGCCGGAGTCGCGACGCACGCTCGCATCGATGTCCCAGTTGCCGTACGACAGCGACAGCGACAGATACGGCGCGTCGATGGTGTACTGCGTGTTGTAGCTGCGGGTGCAGCAATTGCCCCAGAACGGCACGCCGTAGGCGTACAGACCGTTGCGCGAGAGATTCGCGTTCGCCGCATCGAATACGTTCAGCAGCGCCGATTGGCCGTCGCCGCGCAGTTCCTGCACGTACGAATTCCACAGCCAATCCATATCGATATTCTGGCGCGAACGATACCAGCCGAGGCTCACATCGAGCTTGTCCGCATCGCCGCCGAGGGCGAACGACTTGGTGGCTTTCAGATCGTTGGCGTAATGGCCGAAATCGTTGATCTCGGTGTTGAACAGATGCGTGCGCACCGCGGTGCCGGTGAAGGCTTGGCCGGCGTTCGGGCCGTTGGCGTAGCGCAGCGTCGCGCCCGCGCCGCCGATGCTGCTGGCGATGCTGGCCGCGCTGGCGACTTCCGCCGGGAATTGGCCGACGAAGCGGCCTTCGTTGTCGGCGTAACGGAATTTCTCGTTGATGCGCCAACCGTCGCCGAAACGGAATTCGCCTTCGAAGCCGAACGCGGTGGAGTCCGGATGCATGCCATCCGTGATGTCGGTGCTGCGGCGGCGATTGTCGCCGTCGAGGCCGATATCGGTGCGGAAATAGCGGCTTTGCAGCGTGTCTCTCGCCGGGTCGAAGCCTTCGATCGCGCCGAGATTCGGGCTGCCGTTGCTGCCGGTCGCGCGCGTGGGCACGGGCAAGTAGCCGATCGCGCGATCGTCCAGGCGCTTCAGATGGAAACGCAGATAGCCGTTCTCGAAGTCCTTGGTCAAATTGGCTTTCAACTGGCCGCCTTGTTCGGCGGTGTAGCCGGCGTCGCGCACGCCGTCGCCGCTGCGGTAGAAGCCAGCGACGTGGAAGCGCCAACCGTCGCCGAACGGCATGCCGTAGCGGAAATCGGTGCGGAAACTGTCGTAATCCAGGCCCGCAGTTAGGCCGATCGCGCCGCTTTGCATGTCGCCGGTATTGCTGATGAAGTTGATCACGCCGCCGGGTGAATTGCTGGCGAACGTGGAGGCCGAACCGCCGCGCACCGCTTCGATGCGTTCGATCGACCAATCGTTGCGCAGGAAGATGTCGGCGTTGCCGAAGGCGATGTCGCCGAATTCCATCACCGGCATGCCGTCTTCCTGCAGTTGCAGGAATTTCGCGCCGCCGGCCGCGACCGGCAGACCGCGCACGGCGATGTTCGCGTTGCCTTCGCCGCCGGTGGATTCCGAACGTATGCCGGGGATATTGCGGAAAATTTCCGCGGTGGAGCGCGGCGCCGAGCGCTCCAGCGTATCGATGCCCAGGCTGCTGGTGGACACGCTGGTGCGCAGTTTCGATTTGCCGCCCGCGGTGGCGGTGATGACGATCGCGTCCAGATCCACGCCTTCGTCCGATGCGGCTTGCGCGTCGGCGGGCGGCGATGCGGGATCTTGCGCGTAGGCGACGACGGGCGGCGCCAACAACAGGCACACCGCCCACGCCAGCGCGTGCGGACGTAAACGGGACGGTACGCGACGGCGGCTGTCGGACGTGCGGGACATGGCGGTTCCTCCGGAATCGTGTTTTAGGGGCAGGGCGGGGTGGCGAAGTGATAAATCAATTTGCAAACGATTGCAAGCGTCCGAATGAAAAATTCCGACCGCGTGCCGGATTCGATGAAACCTCTTAAATCGTAGGCTCATTTGCGCAGAGGTCATGCTGCGACGCAGCATGCGCAAACGTTTGCATCTGTGCATGATGCCCGTCGCGGGTCGAGCGATGGGCTGGGGCGAGGCACAATCCGCCCACGTTCGCTCGCCGGCAACGACCGCCCTCGGCCATCGATTTTCCAGGAGATCGCGTATGCAGACGCTCGACGCCACGCTGAGCACGTTGGATCTGGCCGTGATCGCGCTCTATGCGTTGGGCATCATCGCGCTGGGCTTGTTCGTTTCCAAACGACGCGCCTCCGCCGAGGATTATTTCCTCGCCTCGCGCGAGATGACGTGGCCGGTGATCGGTTTGGCGTTGCTGGCCTCGAATATCTCCTCGACGACCTTGATCGGTTTGGCCGGCGCGGCGTACGCCACCGGCATCTCGGTCTACAACTACGAGTGGATGGCGACGGTGGTGCTCGCGTTCTTCTGCGTGTTTTTCCTGCCGTTTCTGCTGCGCTCGCAGGTGTACACGCTGCCGGAATATCTCGAACGCCGTTACGACCGCCGCGCGCGCACGTATTTTTCCGCGCTGACGATTTTCCTGAATATCGTGGTCGATACCGCCGGCACGCTGTACGGCGGCGCGATCATGCTCAAGTTGATCCTGCCGGAATGGCCGCTGTGGCAGATCGTCGCGGTGTTGGCGCTGTCGGCGGGCGTGTACACCGTCGCTGGCGGCCTGCGCGCGGTGATCTACACCGAAACCGTGCAAGCGGTGATTCTGCTCGGCGCGTCGGTGTTCATCGCGTTTTTCGCCTTCGGCAAAGCCGGCGGTTGGGATGCGGTGATGGCGGCGGTGGATCCGGCCAAACTTTCGCTGATCCGGCCGCTGGACGATCCGGGCGTGCCGTGGCTCGGTCTGGTGCTCGGCGTGCCGCTGCTCGGGTTCTATTTCTGGTGCACCAATCAATTCATGGTGCAGCGCGTGCTGTCGGCGAAAGACGAGAATCACGGCCGTTGGGGCGCGTTGTTCGCGGGTTTGTTGAAGCTGCCGGTGCTGTACGTGATGGTGCTGCCGGGCACGGCCGCCATTTTGTTGTACCCGACGTTGCAAAAACCCGACATGGTGTATCCGACGCTGATTTTCGATCTGCTGCCGGCGGGATTGGTGGGCATCGTCGTCGCCGGTTTCTTCGCCGCCATCATGTCGTCGATCGCCAGCACCTTCAATTCCGCGGCGACGCTGGTGACCATGGATTTCGTGCGTCCGCGCATGCCGCAGGCGAGCAACGCCGCGCTGGTGCGCGCCGGGCGCATCACCACCATCGTGTTCATGGTGTTGGCGGTGGCGTGGGCGCCGCAGATCGAACGCTTCGAATCGCTGTGGCAATACCTGCAGGCGGTGCTGGCCTACGCGGTGCCGCCGGTCTGCGCCTTGTTCCTGGTCGGTTTGTTCTGGCGCGGCGCGAACGCGACCGGCGCCATCGCCTCGATCGTCGTCGGCTTGCTCGGCGGCGCGGTGTTGTTCTATCTCAATGTGCTGGCCGAGCCCGGACTCGGTCTGCATTTCCTGCTGGTCGCGCCGATTCTGTTCGCCTTGAGCGTCGTCGTATTGATCGCCGTGAGTCTCGCCACCGCGCCGCCGCCGGCCGAGAAAGTGGAGGCGATGCTGTGGACGCCCGCGTTCTATCGCGACGAAACCCGCGCGCTGGCCGGCATCGCGTGGTGGAAAAATTACCGCACGCAATCGGTCCTGCTGCTGCTGTTGACGGCGGCGATCGTGTGGGCGTTCCGCTGAGGCGCGTTGCGGCCGAAATCCAGAGACTGCAAGTGCAGTGAGTATCGGTGCCGTGCTGAGCAGCGGCAACCTTATCGCGCGAGTCAGACTTCCAAACGCATCGCCTCGGTCCGATGCGGTTGTATCGACCATCTTTCTTTGACTATAGTGCCTGCCTTCGTGCGCGCAGGCGCCGTGCGCACGCAGGTAGCGGGAGACGGCTCGTCTCTTCAGGCAACGCCCAATCTCTCGGCGTTTCCTCGCGATGGATGGCGCTTTATTTGAGGAAGGTCTGAACAACACCATCCCGGTGTGATTCAGACGTCGCGGAATCAGGTCAAGCCTGAGTCCGCTCCCGCTGGATCGATCACTCGGGTGATTGATCCGCGAGCGCGCCATCCATGGCGCGCGGAACCTTTGAATTGTTCAGGGGTTCCTTAACGGGTTCGCAACGAACCTTTCCCCCGTACAAGGAGTGTTACAAGCATGCACCACAAAAAAACAGCTCTGTGCCTCGCTATCGCCGCCGCGACCCTCACGATTCCGGCGTTTTCCGCCGAACTTCGCACCACGCAGCGGCCAATCAAAGGCCAATACATCGTCGTCCTGAAAAACAGCGCGGCCAGCCTCGCCGGCGAGCGCTCGCAAGCCTCGCGCGTCGCCGATGTCGCGGCCCGCATCTCGACCGAGCACAAAGCCGATCTGCTGCGCAGCTACCAAAACGCATTGCGGGGCTTCGCGGTGCGCGCCGATGACGCCGCGCTGACCAAACTGCTCGCCGATCCTCGCGTCGCCTACATCGAGCAAGACGGCATCGCGATGCTCAATCCCACGCAAACCGGCGCCACCTGGGGCATCGATCGCATCGATCAGCGCTATCGGCCGCTCAACGGCAGCTATACCTACGACTTCACCGGCGCGGGCGTGCACGCCTACATCATCGACAGCGGTCTGAATGTGACCCACACCGAATTCGCGGGCCGCGTCGGCGGCGGCGCCGATTTCATCGGTGGCGGCGTCAACGACTGCAACGGCCACGGCACCCACGTCGCGGGTACCGTCGCCGGCGCCACTTGGGGCGTCGCCAAATCGGCGATCGTGCATCCCGTGCGCGTCTTCAGCTGCAGCGGCGGCTCCGCGTGGTCGACGATCATCGCCGGCATCGATTGGGTCGCCGCGAATCGGCAATTGCCTGCTGTGGCGAATATGAGTCTTGGCGGCGATGCCACCGCATCGGTCGACGCGGCGGTGGATAACCTGATCAATCGCGGCGTGACCGTGGTGGTGTCGGCGGGCAACAACTCGGCCGATGCCTGCATCAAATCGCCCGCGCGCGCGCGCCGCGCGATCACCGTCGGTTCCACCGATATCGACGACAACCGCTCGTCGTTCTCCAACTACGGTACTTGCGTCGATCTGTTCGCGCCGGGCGGTTCGATCACCTCGGCGTGGTACACCAGCAACACAGCCTCGGCCACGATCAGCGGCACGTCGATGGCGTCGCCGCATGTCGCCGGTGTCGCGGCGCTGTACTTGCAGGCCAACCCCGGCGCCAGCCCGGCGACGGTGGTCGCTGAAGTCGTCGGCAAATCTACCGCGAACGTGGTCGGCAACGCGGGCCCGGGTTCGCCGAATCTGTTCGTGTTCTCGCGCTTGAGCACGACCGCGCGCGGTGCGTTCTTCCGGTATTACAACACCGGCAACGGCGATCATTTTTATACGATGAATTGGAACGAACTGGCCGCGGGCGGTTTCAACAACTGGGTGTACGTAGGCGTGCAGGGCTATGCCCGCACTACCGCCGCCGCGGGCACCGTGCCGCTGTACCGCTACTTCCACACCGGCAACGGCGATCATTTCTACACCACGAACTTCGCCGAGCTCGGCGTCGGCGGCGGCCCTTGGATTTACGAAGGCGTCGGGGCGAATGTGCCGTCCACGGCGGCGGCCGACACCGCGCCGCTGTATCGCTACTTCAACACCGGCAACGGCGATCACTTCTACACCACGAACTACGGCGAACTCGGCGGTGGCGGCGGAAGCTGGATCTACGAAGGCGTGGAATCCCAGATCTGGACGCAACTCTGAGGTCTCGGCATGACCGACGTCGTATCGCAAGAGACGGCGGTATGCGCATAACGACGAGCCCGGCAAATGCCGGGCTCGTCCGCGTTCGCGAGCGCACGTTCGCGCGGTTTCAGGCCGAAGCGCGCACGATCAAACTCGGCGTCAGCACGGTCGAGGCCGGGTTTTCGCCGCGGATCGCGGCGATCACGGTGTCGACCAGCGCGTTCGCGCCTTTTTCGAGTTCCTGGCGCACCGTCGTCAGCGGCGGGTTCGCGTGCTCGGCCAGCAGAATATCGTCGAAGCCGACGACCGAGACGTCTTGCGGCACACGGCGCCCGCTCTCGACGATCGCGCGAATCGCGCTGATCGCGATCACGTCCGATGCCGCCATGATGCCGTCGAAATCGGTGCCGCGCTCGATCAACTCGCGCGTGGAGCGATACGCCTCGTCGCTGGTGAAATGACTGCGTACGTGCAGCGCGGCGTCGGGCTTGAGACCGGCGTCGCGCAGCGCTTGTTTGTAGCCTTCGTAGCGGTGCGCGATTTCCGGCAGACGTTCATCGCCGAAGAACGCGATGCGGCGGCGGCCGTGGCGAATCAAATGCTCGGTGCCGATTTGTCCGCCGCGGCGATTGTCGGTGCCGACCACCGGATATTTCTGCGCCGGCAGTTGCGTGCCCCAGGCCACCAGCGGAATGCCGGCGCGCGCGGCTTCGTTGATCGAGCCGTGCTCGAAGCTTTGGCCGATCAGGATCACGCCGTCGCTGCGGCCGGGCTGCTGCAACCGGCGCACCCAACCGTCTTCGTGCGCCGCGGTTTTCGACAGCAGCATGTTGTAGCCGCGGTCGCTCAAGCGATCGGCCAACAACGACAGCATCGTCATCATGAACGGGTCGGACAGTTGCTGCGCGTGATCGTGCACCAGCGGGATGGCGACCGCGATCACGCCGGTTTGCCGCGAGCGCAGACTGCGCGCGACCGGATTGACCGCGTAACCGGCTTCCGCGGCGAGGCGTTGGATGCGCGTGCGCGTGCTTTCGGCGATCAACGGGCTGTTGGCGAGCGCGCGCGAGACCGTGGATTCGGATACGCCCGCCAGCTTGGCGATGTCCGACATCTGCAGGTTCGCGGGTCCGCGCGAGGGGCGACCACGGGGGATATTCATGGGCCAAGCGTCGCGCGATTGCACCTGAAAATCAATGATTTGCAAAAATGAGACGTTGTAAACGATTTACTTGCGGAAAAATGCAAGTATCAAGCCCCGCCCGCGAACCCGTGTTGCCGCCACGCCTCGAACACCACCACCGCGACAGCGTTGGACAAATTCAAACTGCGGTTGTCCGGGCGCATCGGCAGCCGCAAACGCTGCGTCTGGGGTACCCGCGTCAACACCTCCTCCGGCAGCCCGCGGGTCTCCGGGCCGAACACGAACGCATCGCCCGGCGCGAACGCGGGCGTGTCGTAACGCACTGCGTTGCGCGTGCTAAGCGCGAACAAACGCGGCGCCGCGCCGTTGGCGTCGGCGATGGCCGCGAGCGCGGCATCCAAGGTGTCGTGGACGCGCATCGGCGCGTATTCGTGATAATCCAAACCCGCGCGTCGCAACTGCTTGTCGTCGATATCGAAGCCCAGCGGTCGAATCAAATGCAACCGCGCGCCGGTGTTGGCGCACAGACGAATGACGTTGCCGGTGTTGGGCGGGATTTCGGGCTGGTAGAGGATGACCTCGAACATGGCGGCTATTGTGCCGCGAGAGGCGGGCCGGTGACGAGCGCGCCATCGAAGCGATGCGCCGAAACGAACGTGCCGAAGCGAGGCTCCGGCACGTTCGATGGGCTACGCGATCGGCGCGGCATGATCAGCGCCGCGTGTTCGGATTGCATGCTCGAATCAGCATGCTTAAAACCAGCATGCTCAAAACTGCATCGACCAACTATCGATGTAGCCGGTGTCGCCGCCGATGTTGTCGTTGGCGCGCAGTTTCCACACGCCGTTCGCCACTTCGCTGCTGGCGTTGATCGTCACCGTCTTGATGATGTTGGTGC
>JADZBF010000461.1 GCA_020852215.1 Lysobacter sp.
GCGAATGCGCGGCGGAAAACGTCTATATCGCGGCGGTGCTGTTGGCTCAGCGCGCGTGGCTGGATGCGCGCATCGCCAACGGCGAAGCGGAATCCCCGGAGCTGTACCGCAGCGTGCGCGAGCAATTGTTCGCGGGCGATCTGCGCGAGTACGACCCGCAGATGTTCGCGTTCTTGCGCTATTTCAACCGCAAGATCTACCGCGCGAACAAATACACGCCGTTCGACGACGCCTACAAAACGCGCTCGTCGCTGATCAAACAATTGCGCCGGCGCGAAGGCGGCGAAGAGTTTTACCGGAAGTGGATGCTCGCGACCTTCGCGTTCCTGCACCGTTCCGGCGTGCGTTGCAGCCAGATCGCGCTCGGCGCCGATGAGATCGGTCTCGCCGATCCGATGGCCGAGGCCTTCAACCGCGCGTATCACTGCCAATTCCGATTGCTGGCGCATACCTCCAGCGGCTATCAGTCCGGCGATGCGCTGCGGCAGGATCTCGAACAGAAGATCATGCCGTTCTTCCGCGATCCGGCGCGCTACAAGCAGGTGATCGGTCTGGATCTGCTGGGCACCGAGAACCGCGTCGCGCACTACGGCGCCCTGCTGGAATTCCTGCGCGAAACCGCCGAGACCCTGCATCTGGATTTCGGCAGAAGCGAGGCCAACCGCGCGCGCGCCATGGCGGTGCATATCCATTGCGGCGAAGGCGCGTCGGCCGATGCCGATCATCGCTCGATGATCGGTTACGCGCGGATGAGCGCGACGACGCGCCCGGACGAGGCGTTCTACAAGGCGTTCGCCGAGTACATTCGCCGCTGCGGCGCGAACGCGGCGAGAAAGAACGCCGCCGAACGCCAGGGCACGGGCGGCGTGCCGGCGCGCAAGGCCGTTGGACCGTCCGGCCTGTTCGACGAACTGTTCCGCAACGATTCCTTGACGTGGAGCGGGCTGCAATTGCGCCGCTTCGACGTAAATACGCCGGATTCCGCGCAGCGCGTGGCCTACAACGGCAAGCGCAATGCGATGGCGATCGCCGAAGCCTTCGAGCGCCAAGCGCCGAACGCGGGCGAGCGCACGTATTACGACGTGCTGACCGCGGAGAACACGCCGTTCGCGTTCCGTCTGGGGCACGATTTCTACTATCGCGGCTTCATCGCCTCGAAGTTTCCGAAATTGGCGCTCGACACCAATCTCGGCAGCAACGCGATCACCGGCGCTTCGGGTCTGTTCTGGTCGTCGGACGAGTACCGCATCAACCGCGGTTTCCGGCATCTCGACGGTTACATCGACACCGACGTGTTGATCGCCGCGAGCGACGCCGTCGCTTACATGGGCAGCGAGGCGCTGAGCGAAGCGGATGTGCAGGCGGCGCTGAAGATCAGCGCCGGCCCGGGCCGCCTGGCGCAGATTCTCGGCGACCCGCGCAATCGCGATCGGATCGACGCGATGCTGCGATCGGCGTTGGGGCCGATCGCCGACGCCGTTCCCGATGCGTACGCGCTTTACAAACGATTGACGTTGGAGATCGTCGGCGATATCGCCGCGCCGGCGTATTGGTTCGAGGCGATGCTGCTGGCGTTGTCCGCGTTCCAGAACTGGCGCTGCTACTTGCTGGGCGCGGACGGTCAGGGCGTCGAACACACCGATCTGCAGGACGAATTCCTGCGCATGCTGCTGATCGTCGCCTACCAGGCGCTGCCGGCCGGCCGCGTCGCGGCCAACGATACGTTATTGGATGCGGTGCAGACGTTGATCCTGTCGGTGGCCGGGGCGTACTGGGCCACCGCGGTGGATCCCGCGTTGCCGCCACCGGCGAACGCCGAAGCGCCGCTGCGCCGATTCGAGGGCTACAAAGGCCCGTCTTCGGTGGTGGTGGTGGAGCGAGGTTGAGGCTGCGGCCGTCGTTCGCGGCCGCGATGACGACCGCGACTGCGACCGCGTCGCGATCGCCAGCGCCAGCGCCAGATGCGTCGCGACAGGAATGGATGGAGGAGAGGGCATGGATCGGGTCAAGCAATTTTTGAGAGTGCGGCCGTTGTTGGAACGACGCCCGCCCGCCGAGACATCGGCGCTGGTGCCTGTGGCAGCGCCCGCGCAGCCGTCCGATGCTTCGATCGAGAGTTCGCCTCGTCCGCCGCCGGTCGCACGCGACCGCGGGCGCAACGCCTTGTTGATGCTGATGTTGTTGCGAACGCTCGGGAGGCGAACATGAACGACCAGCCGGAGATGAGCAAGAAAGCGCAGGAGCTTTACGAGCTGGCCAGGAATGTGGCCGAAGTGCGCGTCGGTTCGCCGCTGAGCGACGAACTGGATCGCAAGCTCAAAGCGTGGGCGCAGACCAGCGCGGTCGCCGAGGCGGCGCGCATGTCCCAGGATGGACCGGCGGGCGCTCTACGGCGCAATGCCGCCAAGGCCATCGATGAGCATCGCGCGCGCAACGATGCGATGTTGCGCGATGTGCTGGCGATGCCGACGCTTTCGCGCGGGCCGCGCGAGGACCAAAGCCTGGAGACGTTCGCGGCCGTGATCGGCGCCGCGCACCGGCGCCTGTCCAGCGCCGAGCCCACGCAGCCGGCGCCGGAGGGCAGCCGCGAGCGCAAAATCGCCGATCTCGGCGATGGTTTGATCGCGCTGCTGCGCTTCGAAGTGGATCGCTATGTGCAGCAGACCTTCGGCCCGCTCGCCGAACGCTTGCATGCGGTGGTCGATAGCGTGCAGAAGCAAGTGAACGAAAAACGCGCGCAGCGCGCGCGCGACGACGCGAGCGCCGGAGACGCGGATGCGAAAGCCACAAGCGCGAAAGCCGCGAGCGCGAAACCCGCGAAGCGGGACGCGGACGATCGCCGCAAACGCGCGTCGAAAAAGAAGTTCACACGGGTCGCGCGCGAACGTTGAATGGAGAAGGAAGCTTGCGCGGATGCGCAAACCGGAACGAAGGTGCGCGGTGCCGAGCGGAATCGGCGTCGCGATGCGATGGATCGACAGGCCGAGGAACGATGCCATGAACGAACAGAAAAACGATGCCGTCGCCGATGCGGTGACTCAGACCGATGCCGTCGTCGCGGGTGCCGGCGATTTTTCCGGCGCTGCCCTTTACCAGAGTTTCGCGCACTCCACGGCGTTGATGTTCGAGAACGCCGTCGCCGAGCAGCAGCGCGGCGCGATGACCGCGAGCGCGTCGGCCGATATGAACGTGCGCGAGCTGCTGGGCCTCGGCGTCGCACCGCTTGCGAGCGTGGAGGCCGGCTTCGTCGCCGGCGCGTCGGCGACCGAACAACTCAACGTCTTCGTCGACTTGCTGCAACAGTTGCAGCCGTAAGACCGCATCGCGCTCGCCGCCGATGTCGGCGCGCGCGACGGTTCACCCCATTGAATCGTCGCCCGGACCGGGAACGATCAATCCCAGCCGCATCCGCCGAGGATGGCGGTGTCGTTCAACTCAACAGGAGATATCGTTATGGCACTCACCGTTAACCCCCAGATCACCGACGCCGTGACCCAGTCCAACGTCAAAGTGATCGCCGAGTCGCCGGCGTTCGCGATGAGCTCGATCTATCAGGCGCTCGGCCATTCGACCGGCATCCTGTTCGAGAACGCCGTCGCCGCGCAGCAGCAGCAGAACACGCTGGCGTTGGCCGCTTCGAACCAGGGCGTGATGCAGATCTACAGCGTCGACACCACGGCCGCCGCGGGCGCGACCGAGAAAGTCGCGCAGACGGGCATCGCCGACAACTTGACCTCGATGCTGACCTTGGTGAAGTTGTTCCAGCAGTAATCGTCGCGGTCCGGCGCGACGCGTTCGCTCGCCGGCGCGCACGTCGTTCGATTGCGATGTGCGCACGGCGAGCGGAGCGACGCGGCAGGCGCGTCGCGGCGGCGAGCCGCAACCGAGGACGCGCGTGATCCGAACCTCGCACGCGAAGCACATACGGGCGCGGCGGATCCGCGTTCGCCCGACCCCATCGCGGACGCGCACGAGCGTCCGCATCGTTCAAGGAGAAAGGAATGAGCAGCGTCAACGAACAAGTGACCGATGCCGTCACCCAGTCCAACGTCAAAGTCCTCGGCGAGTCGCCGGCGTTCGCGATGAGCGCCATGTACCAGGCGCTGGGTCATTCGACCGGCATCCTGTTCGAGAACGCCATCGGCGCGCAGCAGCAGCAGAACACGCTGGCGATGGCCGCTTCGAATCAAGGCGTGCTGCAGATCTACAGCGTGGACACCACGGCCGCCGCGGGCGCGACCGAGAAAGTCGGGCAGACCGGCATCGCCGACAATCTCAGCTCGATGATGGCCTTGGCGGAGTTGTTCCAGAGTTGATGCGCGCGCGGGCGGCGAGATGTCCGCCCGCGGTCGCTCCGCCGTAGCGTTGCGCCGCCGTTCGGACGTTTTCGCTCGCTCGGCGAGCCGTTTCGACGATGCCTGCGTTCGGGCGCGGGGATGCGCCCGACGATAGAACGTCCTCTCCAAGGAGCATGCAATGAGTCACGTCAATTCTCAGGTCGTCGATGCGGTGACCATGAGCAACGTCAAGACCCTCGCCGAATCGTCGGCGTTCGCGATGGGGTCGATCTACCAAAGCCATGCGCACTCGATGGGCATTCTTTTCCAGAATGCGGTGTCCTCGCAGCAACGTCAGAACATGTTGGCGTTGGCGGCTTCCAATCAAGGCGTGATGCAGATCTACAGCCTCAACACCATGGCCGCGGCGGGCGCGACGCAAAAGATCGCGCAGACCGGTTCCGCCGACAATCTGACCAGTCTCCTGACGTTGATGCTGATTCTCCAGAATCAGTGACCGATATGACGACTCGCGCACGGCGCGGGTCGAACGTTTCATGGATGAGGTGGTTCGCGCGGCGCGCGCTGGATGCGTGCGCGGGCATCGGTTTCGGGCGTTCGTCGCCCGTCGCCGCGGATCGCCTTTCGAGGGGGCATGGAATGCGTTGCGCGAGCGATGATCGTCGATTCGCCGTTTTTTCACGTCGCTACGCCTGCGCGAGGCGAGGCTCGTGAACGCGCGTGCGACGCCGCCCGATGTCGATGCGGCGAGCTGCTTCGAAGCGACGCTCGAAGCGACGGCCGGCGACGATTTCGCGAGCGTCGAACCGGGCGATGTCCTGGCGCCGCCGCCGTCCGCGCACGCGTCGGCATTGCGCGAGTCCGCGTTGTTTCGCGGATTGTCGGAAGCCTTGATCGATCGCGTTCTGGCGCATTCCGTCGAACGCCGCATGCGCGAGCGCGACATCCTGTTTTTCAAAGGCGACCCCAGCGACCATGTCGGCGTCGTACTCGACGGTACGCTGTACAAAATCCTCTACGGTCCCAAGGGCCAGGAATTGATTCTCGATGCCATCGAAACCGGCGAATTGACCGACGAGATGGCGTTGGTCGAAAACCGCCCGCGCAGCGTCACCGCGATCGCTTATGGGCCGGTGCGCGTGCTGTCCATCCCGCGCCGCTGTTTTTTGACGCTGCGCGAAGAGCCGGCGCTGATGCAGCGCGTCCATGCGCTGATGTACGACCGCTTGCGCAAAAGCATCGATGCGATGGAGATCATGTGCTTGCATCGGCTCGAATCGCGGCTCGCGCGGCATTTGCTGTCGACGATCGACGCCGAGACCGCTGCGCGCGGCGTCGCCGATGTGGCACTGCCGCCGACCCAGAGCATTCTCGCGGCGATGGTCAACGCCAGCCGGCCGAAACTCAATGCGCAACTGCAGAAATGGCAGCGCACCGGGCTGATCAGTTGCGCCGGCAACACCGTTCGTATCCACGACGTCGATGCCTTGCGCGGCAAGGCCTGTCTGGGGAAAGCCGAGCGGACCGGCGCCGCGCGCGAGGCATCGTCCTGGCGCGGTTACGGCGATGTGTCGCCGGTTGGCTATCGCTCGGATTCGCGTTCGCCTTGATCGCGCGTTATCGATCTTCGCCGTCGACGTAGCGTTCCAGATCGTTCAATTCCGCTTGCGCACGGCGCAGACTGCCGCCGGCCGCAGCGTCATCCACGCGCTTGGCGAGCGCCTCGCGACCGGGGCGATGCGACCAGCGATGGAACCACAGCGTACCGATCGCCGCGAGCGCGCAGACCAGCAAGCTGATCCACAGCCACATCGGCAGGCCATCGACGCCGTTCTTCGCGTTCTGCAAACTCACGATCACCATCGGCGGCAGCATCCACAGCCCCCACCACGGCAATCCGACCGCCATGCCGCTGAGGATGTAAGACCTACGCAGTTTCGCCAGACGCCGTTGCAATTCCAGGACCGGCAAGCTGCGGTCGATGCGCGAGATGCCGCCCAACACGATGCCGGCGGCGGCGATCGTGACCACGCCGTAGACATGCAGCACGATCCCGGCCAACAGCACAGGTACGATCGCGTAGAAGGTTTTCCACAACCCGACGCCGATCAGCACGCAGACGATGCCGAACAGAATCTGCACCGTTTGGCCGATCGCGAGCGGACGCAAGCTGGCGCGAACGCGGCCGAGCTTGCGGTCGCGCAGCGCATCCAGTTGCAGCGCATTCTGCTGATGCAGGCACGCGTCGAGGGTTTTCCATGCGCGTTTCAGGTCGTCGAGACTGGCGTCGTCGAGTTCGGTCGTGGGGTTCATCGTATTCGTTGTGGTCATGGTCGTAGGCATCGGATTCGGGGAGTGTTCGAGAAGAATGGCAGCGCGGCGAGGCGTTTCAGTCGCCCGCCATCTGTTCGCGGATGCGGCGTTTGAGCCGGTTGAGTTTGGTCGCGACATTGCTTTCGCTGAGGCCGAGCACATCGCCGATCTCGCGCTGGCTGCGTTCGTCCAGCCACAGCAGCAGCAAGGCGCGGTCCAGCGGCGATTGCCGATCGATCACCGCGTACAGCGCGCGAATGCGTTGATCGCTCTCGTGCCGCGCGCTGTCGTCGCCCGTCGCGATGCCGTCGTGCGATTCGTGGCGCTCGTCCAGCGGTTCGGTCGGCGTTTGCGCACCGAGACTGCGCAGGTGCGAGATCGCCACATTCAAGGCGATGCGGTACAGCCAGGTGGAGAACGAGCGTTCCGGGTCGTAGCCGGAAAACGCGCGCCACGATTGCGCGGCGATCTCCTGGGCCAAGTCTTGACGGTCTTCCGGCGTACGGCCATAGCTGTTGGCCACCTTGAACACGATGCCGCGGTGCGTGTCGAGCAGAGCGGCGAAGCGGGTACGGCGGGCGTCAGTGGAATCCATCGTGTCGAGTGCGTCGGTGGCGGCGGTCATGGGCGAAGGCGGTGCGGGGATGCTCACATGATTCGCGGCGGCGCGCGAAACATCACAGGCAGTGCGTAAAATCGCCGGATGCACACGCCGACCGCTCGACCCGCCCCGCTTCCAGGCCCATCCCGCGATGGCCGCTGACCCCCACCAAGCGGCGCTCGAGGTGTTGCTCTCGCCGTTCGACGACGGCGCACTGCCTTGGCCGTCGGATGGCGGCGTGCTGTTTCTGCGCGCTCGCGAGGGTGCCGCCTTGGCGCGGGCGCCGCGCCCGGGCCTGGTTTGCGAGCAAAGCTTCGCGCCCGAAGCGGCGGCGTTACGTCGTGCGGGTCGGACGCTGCGCGATGCGTACGCGTCGCAGGGCACGGGCGAAGCAGGCTCGCTTGAAGCAGGTTCGCTCGAAGTCGGTTCGCTCGAAGCCGGCGAGGTCGCCTCGGCCGAAGCGGCCTCGAGCGACGACCACGACCAAGCGCATCGCTATGACGTGGTCCTGGTCTTGCCGCCTCGACAGCGCGAGGAAGCGCGCGCCCTGCTGGCCCGCGCGGTCGCGCAATGCGCGGAGGGCGGTCTTGTGGTCGCCTGCATGGTCAACGACGAGGGCGCGAAATCCGGCGAGTCGGATCTGAAAGCGCTCGCGGGGCTTTCGGGTTCGCGCTCGAAACACCATTGCCGCGTCTATTGGTCGACGATTCGGACGACGGAGCAGACGACGACCGCGCCGCAGACGGTCGATCCCGCGCTGCTGTCGACGTGGTCGGCGCTGGACGCGCCGCGACCGATCGCTGACGGGCGCTTCCTCAGCCGTCCCGGCGTGTTCGCCTGGGATCGCATCGATGCCGCATCCGCGTTGCTCGCCGCCTCGTTGCCCGACGATCTGCGCGGCCGCGCGGCGGATCTCGGCGCGGGTTACGGCTATCTCGCCGTCGAACTGCTGCAGCGTTGTCCCGGCATCGTCGCGCTCGATCTGTACGAAGCCGAAGCGCGTGCGCTCGACTTGGCCGAACGCAATCTCGCGCCGTTCGCAGCGCGCGCCGCATTGGGATTTCGCTGGTGCGACGCGACCGAAGGTCTGCATGCGCGCTACGACACGATCGTCGCCAACCCGCCGTTCCACGCGCAATCCCGCGCGGACCGCCCGGACATCGGTCGCGCCTTCATCGCCGCTGCCGCGGACGCGCTCGAACCCGGCGGGCGATTGTGGCTGGTGGCGAATCGGCATTTGCCGTACGAAACGGTGTTGGACGCGCGCTTCGGGACCGTGCGCACCGTCGCGCAGGCGCAGGGCTTCAAGGTGATCGAAGCGGTGAAGGCGCACGATACGAACAAGGCCCGTGCGAAGGGCGGCGCGTCGCGAACGCCGCGCACGCAGCGGTGGCGCGCATGACGCGGACCTGCGTATGAAACGGACACGCGCATGAAATTGCTCAAACGCATCGCGAATCTCGGCTACGGCAGCCGCAAACAGGTGATGGCGATGTTCCGCGAAGGCCGCATCGCCGATGCCGATGGCGCACCGTTGTACGCCGACGACGAGCTCGGCGTGCACGCCACGCACGAGAACGTCCGTATCGACGGCGAACCGCTGGACCCGCCGCCGGGGCTGTTGTTGATGCTGCATAAACCGCGCGGTTACACCTGTTCGACCAAGGATCAAGGGCGACTGGTCTACGACCTGCTGCCGCCGCGCTTCCGCTTGCGCGACCCGCTGCTGTCGACCGTCGGCCGCTTGGATCGCGAGACCAGCGGCCTGCTGTTGCTGACCGACGACGGCGCGCTGCTGCATCGCATCGTCTCGCCGAAAGCGCGCATTCCGAAAGTGTACGAAGCGACATTGGCGCAGCCGTTGCGCGGCGACGAGGCCGCGATCTTCGCCAGCGGCACGCTGATGTTGGAATCCGAAACCGCACCGCTGTTGCCGGCCGAACTGCAGCCGCTGGATGCGCGGCGCGCGCGGTTGACGCTGCACGAAGGCCGCTATCACCAAGCGCGTCGGATGTTCGCCGCGGTCGGGAATCACGTCGAAGCGCTGCATCGCGCCGCCATCGGCGGATTGGCGCTCGACGATCTGTCGGAAGGCGCATGGCGTGCGCTGGACGAAACCGATCGGCAGCGCTTGTTCGTGGGCGCGGGCGAGCGGTGAAGCTCGAACGAGGATCGAAGCGCAGGACGCCGACCAACGTCTCGCGATCGATGTCGATTTCCAAGCAACGATGCCGCCGCGAGGCGCATTTTTGGTCAGTACCGATACTGTCCACCTCGTTGCAGCGTGCAGTGACGAAACCGTACGGCTCGGTATGCGCTTGCCGGCCAGCGATCGATGCCATCAATCGTTCGCGATGCGACGTTAACGAATCAACAAGTTACATGGCGCGTATCAGGACGCGAGACGTATCGAGCGTATCGTTCCGAGCACCGGCATTCCCGATATCGCCGCTCGCGCGGCCGCAGATCCGGCGGGTGCGCTTGCAATCGGTTCCCGACCGGCTACTCTGAGCCGGCGCATCGCAAGAACCGGCGGCAGGGGGGGGGTTCCGGCCAGCCGCCGACCGAGCTTTCTCGCGGTGCGAGCGGCTCGTTCCCGTGACTCTCGCACTTAAGGACAGGTGTCTCATGTCGAATCGCAAGCCCAAGGCGCACGGCGTTTCCAAAGCCCGCTTTTTCTTCGCCAAGTCTCTGCTCGCTTCCACGCTCGTCGCGAGCGTTTCGATGTCCGGAAACGCGATGGCATGGGGCATCGTCCACGACCCGGTTCAGACCGCCAAGCACGTGATGGAGTTCAAAGCGCAGCTCAATCGCTGGAAACAAACCGCAGATCATTACCGGCAGCAATTGATCAGCCTCGGCGGCATGAGCGTCACGCCGACGGCGCTCAACAATCCCAACGCCGATTTTCCGCTCGTCGACCCCAACTATGGATTGGAGCACGCATGTCGCGCGAACCGCGACGGCGGTTTGATCGGCACGGTCAAAAACGTGTTTCGTCCGGATCCGAACAA
>JADZBF010000462.1 GCA_020852215.1 Lysobacter sp.
GACCAGCGGGATTTGCAGATAGCTGAGGGCGTCTTGCGTCACGCCACCCGGGTTCCAGATGTCGTACGGAACGCAGCTCGGGTCCGTACCGTCGCCACCGAGAGCCGTCGGGCCCGTGCGGCAGACCGGGCCGAAGCCGGCATCGATGACATCGAGCGCGCGGCCGAGGCGGGCGTTCGAGAAGTCGTTTTGATAGACTTGCGACAGACGAACGCGCGAGAACTGCGCCGACACGTCATAATCCCACGAGTCGCTGACCGGGCCACGGAAGCCCAGCACCGTACGATAGGATTCGAACGAGCGGTTGTCCTGACGGCCGCCGCCTTCAGTGTTACGACGGCCGATAAAGACCGGGATCGTCGTATCGCTGGCGATGTCGCCGGCGGTGCAGCCCAGCGTGGTCGCGCGCGTTGAGCCGAGGTTCGGGTCACCGCAGTTGATGTCGAACGGCGTGCCGAAGAACGCGCCCGAAGGAGCGATCTGGGCGACCGTGCTGTAGTCGCTGAACATCACTTGCGCGTAGGCTTCGACGTTCTCGTTGATCTCATAGTGACCAAACGCACCAGCGGTGTAGCGCTCAGACGGACGCTGGAAGTAGTTCAGCGGGCCGAAGTTATAAGCGTGGGCGCCGCCCGAGTACGGGACGAACGCGCCGCCCGGACCACGCGGGGTCACGTTCGCGCTGTTGACCAGCGAGAAGATGCGGCCCGGCGAGGTCGTTGACGAACCACCGCAGCTCCAGTGCTGGGCGCCAGCCGGAACGCCAGTGACGGCGCCGGTCGAGGCCGGGTTCACCAAGCTGTCGAGCGAGCAAGCCGAGTAGTCATAGTCGCGCTGCAGCACTGCGTCGTCGTGACGATAGCCAGCGTACGCAGTCACGTTGCCGCGGCCGTCGGGCGCCGACACGCCGAAGATCGCCGTGATTTCTTGGCCGTAGCCCGTCGTCACGTTGTCTTGCGGCAGTCGGAACTGAGCCGGGTTCGACGCGGCGCGCGCGGCGATGACCTGGCGGATGTAGCCGTCGTCAGAGTCGTTCGAGTGCTGGTGGAAGCTGTACTGACCATCGACGCGGAAGCCTTCGAAGTCATCACGCATGATGAAGTTCACGACGCCGGCGATGGCGTCCGAACCGTACACCGCCGAAGCGCCGCCGGTCAGAACTTCAACGCGCTCAACGAGCGGACCAGGAATTTGGTTCAAGTCGGCCGCAGAGTCATCGAGCGAGCCGTAGCCCATCCGGCGACCGTCCACGAGGACGAGCGTGCGGGCGGCGCCAAGGCCGCGGAGGTTCACCGTGGCGGTGCCCGATGCGCCGTTCGAGATGTTCGAACCTTGCGCCGCGAACACTTGCGGCAGTTGGTTCGTCATATCTTCAACGCGCGTCGCGCCCTGCGCGGTGATGTCTTCACCGGTCAGCTGCGTGATCGGGCTGGTCGTATAAAGGTTCGGCTGTGGAATACGCGAGCCAGTGACGACGATTGCATCTTCGTCGTCGCCGCCTGCGTCCTGCGCGTGGGCCGGCGTGCCTGCCAGCGCCGCGGCAGCCGCAGCGACGAGCGATACGCCCGACAGCAACGACTTACGCTTATCTTCTTTGGAACTCATACTTGAACCCCCTGGTTTCAACCGCGCCGGAGCGCTTGGGACCGCTTAAATCCACGCCCAAAAGGTCTATCGCCCCTGCGATAGCCACCCGAAACGCGGTACGGACCGAGGCGTCCCCCACTACGGTTGACGTCCCGAATCGAGCCTAAATTCGGCCCTCGGGGCGCACGCTAACGACATAATCTCGTCACCGTCAAACGCCGATCGCTGAGCGGGCACGCGATTTCGTTAATACTGATGCGAACAAACAAGAAACGGAATTGGCGAACTAAGGCAGGGTAAATTCCCTTACGGCATGTGGCGCCCGTCCATGCCGTGGCCGCTGGCCGCCGCCCGGCCCGGCGCCTATAAAAGAAGGCCTAGAGCGGACGGTGGGGATCTACGACATGCGTATTTTCGGGCTCGCAATTTCTTTCTTGTTGCTCATGTGCGCGACGCCCGCCCTGGCGCAGACCACGACCGCCGCGCAAACCCCGCAGGCCCTGACCGAAGTCTATCAGTGCGCCGCCATTACGCCGGCGGAAGAGCGCCTTGCCTGCTACGACGCCGCCGTCGGCAGGCTGCGCAGCGCCGAAACGCAAGGCCGCATCGTTGCGGTCGATCGCGAACAAGCGGCCACCATCGAACGCGAATCGTTCGGCTTCCACCTGCCTTCGCTCTCGCGAATCCTGCCGTCGCTCAATGGCGACAGCGACGAGGTCGAAGACGTACAGCTCACCGTTACCCGCATCCGCGCGCGCGCGGATGGAACGCATTCGTTTGTCATGGATAACGGACAAGTGT
Organism: Lysobacter sp.; assembly: GCA_020852215.1. Classification (GTDB taxonomy): domain Bacteria; phylum Pseudomonadota; class Gammaproteobacteria; order Xanthomonadales; family Xanthomonadaceae; genus Lysobacter_I. The sequence continues at coordinate 2,389 of JADZBF010000462.1, forward strand.
GGACGCAAGTCGAGCCACAGGACGTTCGCAACGTGCGCGCCGGCGATACGATCACGATCGAGCGCGCGGCGCTGGGCAGCTTTAGGCTTATTGGAACACGTGGCGGCGCCGGCCATCGCGTGCGCCGCGAGAACTAGCGCAACGTTAGGCGTCCCACGCCGTCTTTCCGCAATATCCGTCGATCGCGCTGCACAGGGCGCCGATGGCGCTGCGCTCCTCGCCGCTTAACTCGGGCCGCCAGATGTCGAACAGCAGGATATAGCGATCGCGATCGCCGGCGTTGCGCGCTTCGTGTTCGATCGAATCATCGAACACCCAGGCTTTGCCTTCCTGCCAAACGCGGGTCTCGTTGCCGACGCGCAGTTCGCACCCGTCTGGAACGACGAGCGCCAGGTGACAGATGAGCCTCGAATTCAGCACGCCCGTGTGCGGCGGGATATGAGCGCCCGCGGCAAGTCTCGAAAACAAGATCGACGGCGCGCGGCCAGGTATGTCGGTCAGAGGCGCGCCCGACAGGGCGGCGATGGTGTTGGGGCAAAGATCGGCGGCCGGCTGACGTTCGCCGTCTTGATGCAGAAAAAGCGCGCTCCAATCGGGATTGTTCAACAGCGCGCTTTCGGC
>JADZBF010000463.1 GCA_020852215.1 Lysobacter sp.
AACCTACCCGGAGACACCGCGGGCCGCGGCATTGTCTCCCTATTTGGTCTTGCTCCCGGTGGGGTTTGCCGTGCCGGTCCGTTGCCGGACTCGCGGTGCGCTCTTACCGCACCATTTCACCCTTGCCCGCATTCCGAAGAACCGCTGGCGGTATCTTTCTGTTGCACTTTCCGTCGGCTCGCGCCGCCCAGGCGTTACCTGGCACCGTGCCCTGTGGAGCCCGGACTTTCCTCGGCGCCCGTCTCCACCGAAATGAAAACGCGCGACGCGACTGCCCGGCCGACTCCGTGCGCGCATTCTCGCACGATCCCGCGGCGGGGGGCCGTCGACGCTTCGATTCGCGTCGACACTCGCGGCTCTTGATGCTCGCGGTTCTTGACGCTCGCGACTCATGGCAAACGCGCATCGACGCCGCGTCCGCCAACCGCAGACGAGGTCGCTCCATCGGCACAGCGCGTATCGGCCGCCAGGGCGATCGGCTGGCGGCTCGACATTCCTCGCTCGGCATTGATCTCGATCAGTGTCGAGCGTTCGGCGCACGAAGAGACTTCGGATACTCGGTGATGCAAGAGGGGGAACGATGGCGTTTTTCGAGTGGTCGCCGCGATTGTCGGTGGGCCTGGACAGCGTGGACCGGCAGCACCGTTTATTGATCGGCTACATCAACGAGCTGAGCGACGCCGTCGATATCGGGCGCAGCAGCCTATCGCTGCAGAAACTTCTGGAGCGTTTGCGCAACTACACCAAGGTGCATTTCGCCTACGAAGAGGCGATGTTCAAAGTGTACGGCTACGAAGAAGCGAGCGATCACGCTGCCGCGCATCACGCCTTCGTTCGTATGATCGAGGAATGCGAAGCCCGCCAAGCGAAAGGCGATGCCAATGTCGCGGCGGATTTGTTGCAGTATCTCAAGACGTGGCTGGCCGAACACATTCTCGTCGAGGATATGGCCTACGCCACGGTGTTGTCGGGGCGCGGCGCGCAATGAAGCCGCGAAAACCGGCACGAGCGTCCTGCTCTCAACGCATGGCCGCATCGGATCGCATCGGATCGATTCGGTCCGCATCGGTTCGTCGAGAAGAACCTCGAAGGTCAGCGCACGAAGCGCGGATCCACCCAAAACGGGCCGCGATCTTGTTCGACCAGCATGCGCGCCGCCTGCGGATGCTGCGGATTGATCAGATAGTTCTGCGACTCCGGCAAAATCGCCGACGGCACCGGCAGCAGCAACGCTTCGCCGCCGTCCAGCCATTGGTTGCCGAGGCGGCGCGTCGTCGGCTGATTCGCCTGCCACCCGCTCGGCAGCTCCGGCGGCGGCGAGCGCAGCGCGCGTTTGCCCACGTCGATCGAAATCAAACGTAATTTGGTCGGCACGGTTTCCACCGTGAGATTCATATGCGCCAACACTTCGACCATCGCCAACGCAGGATGCTCCGCGGCGTAAAGCACCCGCCGCGGTTTGCTATGCCAACGGCCGTCGACGAAGGTACCGCCGAGCCCGGTCAAGCCCGGATACGCCGAAATCCTCCACAGGCGCATCAGAACATTCCGTGCGCGGTGCGCAGCAGCAGTTCCTCGACCAATCGCGCGCCGGCATCGGTCACCGACAGTTTGTAGGGCGCGACCGCCGCAGCGCCGGGCACATAGGCGCCGGGCGCGTTCAGCCAGGCTTGCGCGGCGGCTTCGTCCCCGAACAAATCCACCGCGAGCGCATGAACGCGCGCGATGCGCACCATCCGCTCGGACTCGTCGGTGGTGAAGCGCATGTTGTCCTGCACGCGGCGGCGCAGCGTGCTTTCCGGCGCGATCAAGCCGTGATCGATGTCGAGCGAGCGCGTCAATTGCGCGAACGCCGCCGCCGGCAAACCGGCATCGACCGCGCGCACCACATCGGATTCGCAGCGCAAGGATTGATCGAGCAAACGGCCCATACGGTCGAATACGGTGCCGTCGACTTCGACCAGCGCTTCGATACTGGTTTCGGGAGCGGCTCCGCGTTTGGGCGACACGCGATATTCACGCCGCGCTTCGGCGACGCGCCCCGCGGATTTGGGCGCGCGCGCGGAGGAAGCAGCCTTCGCGGCGGACTTTTTTTTCGCGCCAACGAACATGCCGGTCGCGGCATCGCGGTAAGCGACGTTAGCTGCGGTGGGCGTCTTGAGCTTGCGGGGTTTTGTCGTTGCGCCGGCCATAATTTTCTCCAATTGGAGAAAATATAACACCAAATGAAGGAAAACGGGGCCGGGCCGATGAATGGACGGCGCAGGCATGATCCCGGCGGCACGCGCGCGCATCTCAGCATTCCTGCCCTGCCCCACGAAAGACCGTCCGGGACCGATGCCGCGTCGCCGGGTGCGCTACGCTAGCGGAGCCGTCGCGCGCGACAGCATCTCGCCAGGGACTCAGGCACCTCCAGCAACGGCATCCTGCGATGCCAGAATGCCCGCCCGACCATGCCGAATATGCGACAAACCCACCGCATGCCCCAACCGCCGCATCGGAGCGGCGCGACGTCTGCGTCCACGAGGGCGTTCCTGGCATCGTCGATCACGCTCGCGCTCGCATTGGCGTTCACGTTCACACTGGCGCTCGCGCTTCTCGGCGCGATGTTCACGATACCCGCGGCGTTCGCGACGCCGAATGCGAACGCCGTCGAGCAACGCCATCCGCTCGAAATCGAAGCCCTGACCCAGCCGCGCGTGGTCTTGGCGAAATTGCCCGCCGCCCGCAAAGCCCTCGCCGAGGACGACCGCATCGGCGCCGCGAAATTGGCGCTGGCCGAAGCCAATGCCTGCCGCGTGATCGCCGACTGGCGCTGCCAACGCCGCGCCGGCTCGGTCGCGATGACGGAAGCCGATCGAACCGCGAGCGTCTACCTGCAAGTGCGCGCGCGGATCGCGCTGGGTCGCGGCTTGTCGCGTATTGGCGATTTCAACAGCGCCGCGCGCGTGTTGGCCGAAGCCCAGCGCCGCTTGGGCGAAGACGGCGACGACGCCCTGATGGCCGATGTGCTGTTGGCGTATTCCTCGATCAGCGAACGGCTCGGGAAACTCGACGAATCCTATCGTTACGCCAAAGAAGGTCTGGCCCATGCGCCGGCCGAAACGCAGACCGATATGCGCCTGCGCCTGTTGCGCAACATGGCGCATATCGCTTCGGTGCAGGGACGCGCGGAGGAAGCGCGCGACTTGTTGCAAGAAGCGAACGCGCTGGTGACGAAGACCGGCGACCCGAAATTGGCGGCGGAAGTGCTCTTGGAAGTCGCCCGCGCGGCGCGTGCGACCGGCGATGCCGCTACGGTCGAGGCCATGGGCGAACGCATCGGCGCGATCGGCGACGGGCTCAAGAACACGCAATTGCACGGCTTGAGCTACGAAACCAAAGCGCAGGCGCTGGAGTTGCGCGGCAAGAACGCCGAAGCGGTCGCGTTCTATCGCGAAGCGCAGACGGCGTTCGCGGCGTTGAAACTCGATCAAGACGAAATCCGCACCGTGCGGGCGATGGTGGATCTGCAGTTGAAGGGCGTGGAAAAGGAACGTTTATCCGAATCGATCGCGCGCTTGATCCAACTCGGCGACCGAATCGCGCGCACCGAGCGCGAGGCGGCCGCCGCCGATTTCGAAGAACGTCTGCGCTACGCAGAGAGCGACGCGGAGCTGGCGCGGGTCAACGCGAAGGCGGAAAACGAACGTCTGCGCGCGATGGCCAGCGAAGACAAATTCCGCTACACCTTGATCGCCGGCGTGCTCGCGCTGTGCACGCTTGGCGTCGTCGCGGTGCTGTATTCGCAGCAACGTCGGCACGCCGCGATGATGCGCGAGCGCGGCCGGGAAATGGAGATCGCGATTTCGACCGATTTCCTCACCTCGGTGCACAGCCGGCGCTTCATCACCGACGCCGGCCATGCCGCTTTCGAGAATGCGCTCGATAAAAGCACGGGGTTCGCGGTCGCGGTGGTGGATATCGATCACTTCAAGACGATCAACGACCGCTTCGGCCATGCGGTAGGCGACGACGTGCTGAAAGCGGTCGCGCACGCCATGCGCGCGACCTGCCGCGACAGCGACACGCTGGGCCGCTACGGCGGCGAAGAATTCGCGGTGCTGTTGGAAGGCATCTCGCCCGAACACGCGCTCGCCGCGGCGGAGCGCTTGCGCAAAGCGGTCGCCGCGATCGAAATCCGAATCGGCGACGACACGATCGCGCCGACCGCATCCGTCGGCGTGGCGTGCCTGGCCGCGGATGATCGCGATTTCGATCACGTGCTGGTGCGCGCCGACCGCGCGCTGTATCGCGCGAAGGAAGAAGGACGCAATCGAGTGATATTGGCGGAGTGATCCTCGCCACAGCGCGTAGGGCCGGGCGCGAAGCGCCTCAACCTGTAGCGCTTTAACCCGTGCCGCCTCCGCCCGCATCGCCGCCGTACAACGCCTTTCTCGGCGCGCCGGTGATGTCCGCCGCCAGTTTGGCAGCGGCCGAGGGCGGCAAGTGTTCGGCGAGTTTCGCGTACAGCCTGCGGCCTTCCGCGAGCTTGGCGTGACCGTCGTCGCCCGCGCCCTGGATCAACAGCACGAACTCGCCTTTGCGCTGATCGACATCGGCGGCCACGCGGGCGTGCAGCGCCGCCAAGGTGCCGTCGAGCACGGTCTCGAACAATTTGGTCAGTTCGCGCGCGATCGCCGCAGGCCGGTCGGCGCCGAACGCGACGACGGCATCGGCCAGCGTGTCTTCGATGCGGTGCGAGGATTCGTAGAAGATCAACGTGCGCGGTTCGGCCGCGAGCGTGGCCAAGCGCTCGCGACGGGCGCCGGCTTTCGCGGGCAAAAAGCCCTCGAACACGAAGCGGTCGCTGGGCAGGCCGGCCACGCTCAGCGCGGCGATGAGCGCCGAGGGGCCGGGAATCGGACTGACCCGCAGGCCGGCGGCGCGCGCCGCGGCGACCAGGCGATAGCCGGGGTCGCTGACCAGCGGCGTGCCGGCATCGGAGACCAGCGCGAGCGATTCGCCGCCGCGCAGACGCGCAACGATGGCGTCGGCGACGCCGGCTTCGTTGTGTTCATGCAGCGCGATCAGACGCTGTTCGAGCCCGTAATGCGCCAGCAACTGCCGCGTATGCCGGGTGTCCTCCGCGCACACCGCCGCGACGGTCCGCAGCGTCTCCAGACCGCGCGGGCTGAGGTCGGCGAGGTTCCCGATCGGGGTGGCGACCACATACAAGGTGCCGGCGGCGGGGACTGAGGACATCGGGTTCTGCTCGCTCGGGTTCGCCCCGGGCGGGTAGAATCTCAGGCCGATACAGCGCGCGTCCATCCCGGGCCCGCGCAGGAGCCGCCGATCCGGTGCGTTCCGACTTTCCGGAGGGTGCGTCGATGCGAGTGTCGAAGACAATGTGGGCAGGCAGCGGGCGAGCGATACGGACGCGCGGCGCGCGGATGCGCTGGGCGGTCGCGCTGACGATGGCGATGACCCTGGCTCTCGGCGGCTGTACGACCACCGGCACGACCACGAAAACACCGACCGTGCGGATCAATCCGGTGATCGCCGAAGCCTCCACGCTGGCGCGCAATCACAATGTCCTGAACGGTCAAGCCAAAGTCGAAAACGCGCGGGCGATCGAACGCTTGCTCGGCGGCCTGGATAACGCCGCGCTGACCAACGAAGCCGCAGCCATGCAAGCCGGCGACCCGCTGTACAACTTCGCCGGGCGCGAATTGCTGCGCCGTGGTCTGGCCCTGCCGCGTCCGTTCGACCGCGAAGGCGGCGATTGGCGCGTCAACATGGGCGATCGCCCGCCCGCCGACCGCGACGGTTATCGCCCGCCGCGCAAACTCGCGGTGCTGCTGCCGCTGTCCGGCAATCTCGCGACCGCCGCCTCGCCGGTGCGCGACGGCTTCCTCGCCGGTTACTACGGCGAGCACCGGACGCGCCCGGACGTGGCGTTCTACGACACCACCGGCACGCCGGCCGGCACGGTCGAGGCGTATCAAAAAGCGGTGACCGAGGGCGCGGATTACGTACTCGGTCCGCTGGGTCGCGACGAAGTCGGCGCGCTGTTCAAGGAATCACTGCCGGTGCCGGTGCTGGCGCTCAATCGCGGGCCGGTCGCCCCGCCCTCGGGCAACGCCAGTTTCTCGCTGGCGCCGGAAGACGACGGCATCGCCGCGGCGGAATATCTGATTTCGCGCAACGCGCGCCGGGTCGTGGTGCTGGTGGGCGGCGACGACAATCTGCGCCGCAGCGTCGCCGCGTTCCGCGAGCATCTGCAAGGCCGCGGCGGGGTGGTGGTCGAGACGCTGCAGATCGCCGACAAACCCGTCGACAGCACCGCCGCGCTGCAAGCGGCGATGCAGAAAGATGGCGGTGCGAATGCGGTCTTCCTCGCGCTGAAGGGCACGCAGGCGCGCGCGATCGCGCCGCAGTTGACCGCCGCGGGTTTCGCCGACAAATTGCGCATCGCCACGTCGCAGTTATTGTCCGGCTCGGGCAAAGCCGAGCAGGACAAAGCGCTGGACGGCATCGCGTTTCCGACCGAAAGCTGGAGCGTGCGCGGCGTAAGCGGCTTGCCCGGCGCCGAAATCACCGGCAAGGATCTGCCGACCGCGCGCGGCCCCGCCGCCAAGCTGTTCGCCTTCGGCTACGACGCGTGGTTGTTGACGGGTTATTTGGAGCGCATCGCGCAAAGCGCCAACGGCAAAGTGCAAGGCGCCACCGGTACGCTGCGCATCGACGGCTTCGGCAATATCCTGCGCACGCCGGCCTGGTCCACGTTCCGCGACGGCGTGCTCGTCGCGCTCGACGGCAGCGGCGGATGACCTCAGCTCGCGCGTTCGCAGCGAATCCCCGCACCGCATGACCGCTGCGGACGATCGTCGCGGACGCGGCGCGCAGGTCGAAGCGCTCGCCCGCGCCCATCTCGAACGTCAGGGTCTGCGCGCAGTCGCCGCGAACGCGAACTTTCGTTTCGGCGAACTCGATCTGGTGATGCTGGACGGCGAGACGCTGGTCTTCGTCGAAGTGCGCTATCGCCGCGAAGGCGCGTCCGCCCGCGGCTTCGGCGGCGGCGCGGCGTCGATCGACGCGAGCAAGCGCCGCAAACTCGTGGCCGCGGCCGAAACCTTTCTGCAATCGCATCGCGCGTATGCGCGCGCCGCCTGCCGCTTCGATGCCGTGGTCGCCAGCGGCGATCCCGACGCGCCGACCTTCGATTGGCTGCGCGATGCGTTTCGCGCCGACGACATCTGAAGCGCATTCCGAACGCGATGCCCACCATCTTCACCCACCCCGCCGTTCCGCTCGCGCTCGGCCTCGCGCTGGGACGCAAAGCGCTTTCGACGCGCTTGGTCGCCGCGGGCGCGTTCGCGTCGATCCTGCCGGATTTCGACAGCGTCGCGTTCAAACTCGGCATCGCCTACGCCGACCAATTCGGTCATCGCGGCGCGACGCATTCGCTGCTGTTCGCGCTGGCCGTCGGCTGCATCGGCGCCGCAGCGGCGCCGTGGCTGCGCACCGGGCGTTGGCGCGCGTTGTGGTTTCTCGCGTTCTGCACCGCCTCGCATCCGCTGCTGGATGCGCTGACCAACGGCGGCCTCGGCGTGGCCTTGCTGTGGCCGTGGTCGCACGACCGCATGTTCGCGCCGTGGCGGCCGATCGCGGTGTCGCCGATCGGCGCGGGATTCTTCAGCGCGCGCGGACTGACGGTGCTGTGGTCGGAGCTGTGGTGGGTGTGGATGCCCGCATCCGTGCTGGTGTGCGTGGGATGGGCGTTGAGGCGATTGGCCGGGGCCCGCCCTACAATCGGCGCATGAATGCCCTGCCCGCCGATCTCGTCCGTACACTCGCCGATCTGCTCGGCGACGGCTGGCGCACCGATCCGAGCGAACGCCTGACCTACGGTTACGACAATTCGCGCACGCAGGCGATGCCCGATGCGGTGGCGCTGCCGCGTACGCGCGAACAGGTGCAGGCGCTCGTGCGCGCCTGTCGCGCGCACCGCGTGCCGGTGATCGCGCGCGGTCGCGGCACGAACACGACCGGCGCGGCGGTGCCGTCGGCCGGCGGCGTGGTGGTGTCGTTCGAACGCATGAATCGGATTCTCGAGATTCGCCCCGGCGACCGCTGCGCGATCGTCGAACCGGGCGTGCTGAACGGCGACTTGCAGCGCGCGTTGCGCGAACACGGTTTGTTTTGGCCGCCCGACCCCACCAGCGCCGATTTCTCCAGCATCGGCGGCAATCTCGCCTGCAATGCCGGCGGTCCGCGCGCAGTGAAGTACGGCGCCAGTCGCGACAACGTGTTGGCGTTGGTCGCGGTCGCAGGTACTGGCGATACGATCCGCTGCGGCACAGCCACCACGAAAGGTTCGACCGGCTACGATTTGCAGCGCTTGCTGGTCGGCAGCGAAGGCACGCTGGGCTTGATCGTCGAAGCGACGCTGAAACTCGCGCCGCTGCCCGCCGCGCGCCGCGCTCTGCGTGCGCTCTATGCCGATGTCGAATCCGCCGCCGCCGCGGTCGCGCGCTTGATGGCGCAGCCGGTCGCGCCGTCGATGCTGGAATTCATGGACGGCGATGCGCTGCGATTGGCGCGCGAAAATATGCGACGCGGCAGCGATGCGTCGATCGACGACAGCGCGATTAACGACAGCAGGACAAACAGCAGCACGAGCGACGCTGTCATGACGCATGCGGGCGCGCTGTTGATGATCGAAGCCGACGGCGATGCGGACGCGTTGCCCTCGGCGGTCGCCGCCTTGCGCGCGGCGGCGGACGGCGCCGGTTGTTTGAGCGTCGAGCCCGCCGCCGACGAGGCCGCGCGCGAGCGTTTGTGGGCCGCGCGCAAAGCGCTCTCACCCGCGCTGCGCGCGCTGGCGCCGGGCAAGATCAACGAAGACGTGGTGGTGCCGGTTTCGCGCATTCCGGAACTGGTTGCGGGCGTGCGCGCGTTGTCCTCCGAAGTCGCGTTGCCGATCGTCTGCTTCGGCCACGCCGGCAACGGCAATCTGCACGTCAACTTGATGTACGACCCGGCCGATGCCGATCAGTCGGCGCGCGCGCAGGCGGCGATGGCGCGCGTGTTCACGCTGGCGATCGCGCTGGGCGGCACGCTGTCGGGTGAACACGGCATCGGCGCGGCGAAACGCGACTTCATGCCGCAAGCGGTCGATGCGCCGACGCTCGCGGCGATGCGCGCCATCAAGGCCGCATTCGATCCCGACGGCATTCTCAACCCGGGCAAGTTGCTGCCGCCGTGAGTGCGTCGTCGAAGCGTTCGCTCGATGCCCTGCTGACTGAGATTCGCGCCTGTCGCCTGTGCGAAGCGCATCTGCCGCTCGGCCCGCGTCCGGTGCGGCGCGGTATCGATCGATGCGGGTGCCGAGGTCAGCCGGCGGGGACATCGCCATTTCTCTGCTTCGCACAGAAATCCGAAAGTTTGCGTCGCAAATTTTGGACCCCAGGCTATGCGCTTCCACACCCCTGCTCGCTGCGCGAGCGCCCCCTGACTCAGGGGGCTGAAAAGCGCGGGCCTCGATTACGCGCACCAATTGAAAGTGTCGGGGATTCATTTCGTTCGTCGCGGCGACAGACAAGCCTTCGCGGCAACACGCGTGAGCGGCGTTGAAACGGGGTAGCTCACCATTGTCATCCCGAGCGCAGCCCACTGCTGTCCGGAATAATTTCAAGCAAACAGCACCCCCTGCCGTTCGGCGAATATTCGTATTCGCTCGCGGCTGCGTTGGTAGTGACTTGCTTCTCTCGTTTCGCGC
>JADZBF010000464.1 GCA_020852215.1 Lysobacter sp.
ATTGCCCTCGGCGTTCTCGAAATCGATCGGATTGACCTTGTGCGGCATCGTCGAACTGCCGACTTCGCCGGCCATCACCGCCTGCTTGAAATAGCCGAGCGAAATGTAGCCCCACACGTCGCGGCACAGATCGATGCAGATGGTGTCGATGCGTTTTTGCGCGTCGCAGACCTCGGCGATGCCGTCGTGCGGTTCGATCTGGGTGGTATAGGGCTGCCAGTCCAAGCCCAGCGATTCGACGAAGCGCTGCGAGAACGCAGGCCAATCCACATCGGGATACGCGACCACATGCGCGTTGTAGTTGCCGACCGCGCCATTGATCTTGCCCGGCATTTGCGCCGCGGCCAGCACTTCGCCCTGGCGCTGCAGGCGGGCGACGACGTTGGCGAGTTCCTTGCCGACCGTGGTGGGCGAGGCGGTTTGGCCGTGGGTGCGCGACAGCATCGGCAGCGCGGCGTGCGCATGCGCCATCGTGCGCAGGGTCTGGATCAGCGCGTCCAACCGCGGCAGCAGCACGGTTTGCCGCGCTTCGCTGAGCATCAGCGCGTAGCTCAGGTTGTTGATGTCCTCGCTGGTGCAGGCGAAATGCACGAATTCCAGCGCCGGGGCCAGCTCGGCGTCGTCCTTCAGCCGTTCCTTGATCAGATACTCGACCGCTTTGACGTCGTGATTGGTCGTGCGCTCGATCTCTTTCACCCGCGCGGCATCGGCGATGGACAGCCCCGCCGCCCAGGCGCGCATACGGGCGATGGCGTCGTCGGAGAACGGCGGCAGCTCGACGATGCCCGGCTCGGCGGCCAGCGCCAGCAGCCATTCCACTTCCACCTTCACCCGCGCCTTGATCAGGCCGTATTCGGAGAAGATCGGACGCAGCGCGTCCGCTTTCCCAGCGTAGCGGCCGTCGAGCGGGGACAGAGCGAGCAAGGCGGAGTCGGACATGGCGGTCTGGGCGCGGGCGTGGACAGTAATTCTAAACGCCGCGGCGTATCCTCGGGTCCTCTACGAGTGTCCGAGGACCGATCATGGCCAAAAACACTGCGCGGTCCGAGTCGTATCGCATCGAACGCGACAGCATGGGCGAGATACGGGTGCCCGCCGATGCGCTCTGGGGCGCGCAGACCCAGCGCGCCATCGACAATTTCCGCATTTCCGGTCGCGCGATGCCGCGCGGGTTCGTGCGCGCGCTGGGCTTGATCAAAGCCGCCGCCGCCGAGGTCAACGCCGAACTCGGGCTGTTGCCGAAAGTGCGCGCCGCCGCGATCCGCAAGGCCGCGCTGGCGGTCGCGACCGGCGCGCACGATGCGCAGTTCCCGATCGACGTGTTCCAAACCGGCTCCGGCACTTCCAGCAATATGAACGCGAACGAGGTGATCGCGGCCCTGGTAGCGCGCACGGGACGCAAAGCGCATCCCAACGACGACGTGAACCTCGGCCAAAGCTCCAACGATGTCGTGCCGACGGCGATTCGCGTCAGCGCGCAGTTGGCGACGGTCGAAGAGCTGCTGCCGGCGCTGCGGCATCTGCGCGACGCCATCGATCGACGCGCCCGAGGGTTACGCCGCGCCGCGAAAACCGGGCGCACACATTTGATGGATGCGATGCCGCTGACGTTCGCGCAGGAATTCGGTGCGTGGTCGTCGCAGTTGCGATCCGCGGATGAGCGCATCGGCGACAGCCTCAAGCGGCTGCGGCGTCTGCCGATCGGCGGCACCGCGGTGGGCACCGGCATCAACGCCGACCCGCGTTTCGGCGCGCGCATGGCGAAGGTGCTGAGTCGCGCGTCGGGCACCCCGTTCGTCGCCGCGCGCGACCGTTTCGAAGGCATTGCCGCGCAAGACGATGCGGTGGAATTCTCAGGTCAATTGAACGCGTTGGCGGTGGCGCTGATGAAGATCGCCAACGATTTGCGCTGGATGAATTCGGGGCCGCTGGCGGGATTGGGCGAGATCGAATTGCCGGCGCTGCAGCCCGGCTCGTCGATCATGCCCGGCAAGGTCAATCCGGTGATCCCGGAAGCCGTCTGCATGGTCTGCGCGCAGGTCATGGGCCATCACGCTACGGTGTCGATTGCCGGGCAGAGCGGCAATTTCCAACTCAATACGATGCTGCCGCTGATCGCCGACAACCTGCTGGACAGCATCGGCCTGCTCGCGAATGCGATGCGCGCATTGGCGGACGCGGCCATCGATGGCTTGACCGTACGCGAGGACCGCGTCGCCGGCGCTCTGGGTCGCAACCCGATTCTCGCCACCGCGCTCAATCCGCTGATCGGCTACGAACGCGCCGCGGCCATCGCCAAGCGCGCATATCAGGAGAACCGGCCGGTCTTCGACGTGGCGTTGGAAGACAGCGGTTTGGACGCGAAGACGCTCGAACGACTGCTCGATCCCTTGGCGTTGACCGAGGGTGGTCTCCGCGATGGCGTCTCGAGCGGAGGATAGGCGTCGTTCGAGACGCGTGTCGCGATGCTTCAAGATCGCGTTCGGGCATGCGCCGAACGCGCGACACGAAAAAAAGCGCGCGAGGCGTGTTACCACCCCTACATGAAAAACGCGCACAAGGCGCGTTACCCCGCGACACGAAAAACGCGCACAAGGCGCGTTACCCCGCGACACGAAAAAACGCGCACAAGGCGCGTTTGTCGGGGATGCTATCGTGACGTATCGATTCGATCGCGACAGCGGCTTGGGCGCGTGAGGCCGATACGTGAGCCCGAACCGCGAGGCGCGTGCGTTTGCGCCTCAGCGTTTCTCGCTCTCGGCGGCTTTGGCCGGGCCAGCGGCACCGGCGGCTTCGGCTTCTTCCGCGGCGTTCATGCCGCTATCGGATTTTCCGTCGTCGCCGTGATTCACGTCGATATCGATTTTCCCGTTGAAAGCGTCTTCGATCACTTTGTCGACCACATCGCCACCATTACCGTCGCCGGTATCGGTCCTGCATTCGTCCACGTCCTTCTGCGTCATCGTGGCGTAGGGTTTGAAGGCGGACAGCGCCTCGGCCAGCGTCTGCTGGCTGGTCAACAGAGGCGGCAGCAGATCGCACAGCAGGCTCGCCGATTTCTCGATGTTCTTGCCCTCGGCTTCGATCTTCTTCTCCAATTCCTCGGTATCGCCGCTGAAGATGCTGCCGATGGCATTGCCGATCGCCTTGCCGGCCAAGTCCGCGCCCTGCACACCGATGGCCATGCCGGCTTCGGCGACCGCGACGATGCGTTTGCGATGCTCCAACAGCAGCGCACGTTGCTTCGCATCGATCGTCGTCGCCTTGCCGCCGATCAACAGATCGCCCTGAGGGGTGATTTCGGCCTTCGGTTGGCCTTCGGCGCCAGACAAACCGATGTTCTCTTCAGCGAGCTTGCTTCGCGCCTTGTCGATGGCGCCTCCGACCGCCTTGCCGATCATGGTTTTCGGTTCGGTGCCCGACGGGGCGGGCGCGGAGGTTTTGTCGCCGCAAGCGGTGGTCAGCGTCAGCAGGCCCAGGATCGCGACGGTGGGAATGAGGCGGGTCATGGCATTGCTCCTGTTCGGAAAGGCTTCGATATCGTGGTGATGAGCGAGCTGTCGGGAACGGCCCGCTACACCAGGAAGGTCATTGCGCGGCGGGCTTCGTCCGCTCGGCCCCCGATTCGGCGTCCGCGGTCGGTTCGTTTTTGGCGGCCATGAAACCGGCGATCATGCCGCCGCGGAAGGGGTTGCCGATGGCGGCGGCGATCGTTTTGCCGATCTTTTCGCCGGACGCTTGATCGAACACGACCCCGTCGCGACAGGCATCGACATCCGCTTGCGCGAAGTGCGCGTAGGGCGCGAATCGCGGGATCGAGTCGACCAGCGCCTGTTGTTCTCGAAGCAGGCCGGGCAGGGCTTCGCAGATTCGTCTACCGGCGACTTGGATACGTTCCTTCTGCGCTCCGGGTTTCGCGATCGGATCCGGACTCTCGGAACTCTTGGAGTCGAAAAACTCGTCGATCTTCGCGTCGATTTTTTCCGCGACCGCGTTCATGAACCTCGAATCCATATCGATGCCGGCCTGCGCCATCGTCACCAAGTATCCGCGATACGCGACCAGTCGCGCGCGTTGCGTTTCGTCGATCGCGATCGACTCGCGGTCGATCGCGAAATCGCCGTTGGCGGCGATAGTCGCTTTCGGTACCGGGTTGTCCGCGTAGAGCGGTATCGGTTGCGATGCGATCGCGTCCAATTCGCGACGCATTTGCTCGTCGCTTGCATGAGGACCTTCGGCGGCGCCGCTATTGGCGCCGGAATCCGCGTTGGACGCCGGTCGGTCGCAGGCGGTCAATACCGAGGCGGACAGCAGCGCGGCGGTGAGCAGAAAGCGTGTACGCATAAGGCATTCCATTGGAGAGTCGAACTGCGAAGGGGTGCGATGTTCGGATGCGGATCGATGCGGCCTGCGTTGTAGTCGGCAGCGCTCGTCGCGGGAGGCGCCTGCCGCGGATCGGAGATGTCGATGGCGAGACCTCGATGGCGGGCGGAGCCGCCATCGCGATCCGGGTTCGGGGCGTCGCCCGAGCCCGGCGGCCTCAGCCTTCGTCGCGCCAGCGGCGGAGGCGAATGGCACCGTAGATCATGGCTGCGCCGAGGACCACGCCGATCCACAAGTCCGCGGTGAGCAGCGCGTTCCAACTGCTGGTGAAATCCACGATCTGCTGCAGATCCTGCGGGCCGTTGATTTCGACGTTGTGCGCACTGCTCACGGTCTCGTTGAGATACCAGGTTCCGGGCACGATGCTCAGCAAACCGCGGAAACCCAGGATATACCACACGATCTCGTGAGGAATTTCGATGCCCGGCAGGGTGTCCATCCAACTGATCACGCTGCCCACCAGGATCGGCAACAGGACCGCCCAAACGAAAGGTTTGCTGCGCGCCCACGCCGAGCAAAGCATCAGCCAACCGACGGTCGGCAGCGCCCAGAGCGTATAGATCGGCAGCGACATCAGCACATTGCCCAGAATGCGGAACGGATGCGCTTCGGTGAAGCCCGCGCTCGCGTTGGGAATGCCGCCGATCAACATCGTCATCGTCGCGATGATCCACATCAGGAAACCGATGACAAGACCGATCGTCGCGCTCAGGACCGGCGCCAGCACCAGTGCCCAGACGACTTTCGACAATACGGTTTGCGTGTCCGAGACCGGCAGCGACTTCCAGAACAGGACGCTGCGATCCTTGCGCTCGTCGTACAGCGAACCCAGCGCGTAGAAGAATACGACGAACACCATCACCAGATAAGCGAACCCGATGCCGCTGACGAAGTTGAGGTCGCCCAGGAAACCGACGAACAGGTCGATCGCTTTGGCTCCTTTCGCGTCGTCGAGTCGGATGTGATCCCACGGCGAACCGCCGTGATCCATCGTTTCGCGCATCGCCAGCACGCCGGTGATCGCACCGAGCAGACCGAAGGCGAGAGCGATCGCGCCGGCGATCACCGGCGCCCACAAGAAGCCGCCGCGGTTCTCCCAGAATTCGCGCTTGAGCAACAGACGGAAGGTGTGGGTGGGCGATTTCGCCGTCGCGGCGATGGGCGTTTGTTGAGCGGGCGTCTGTTCGGACGGCGTTTGCGCGATGGCGTTCATGCGTAAGTCCCCTTCATGGTGGCGACGAACAAATCGGCCAGCCCAGGAATCTGGGTTTCGCCCAGAGAGCCCAGCGTGGCTCGCGGTACGCCGTCGAACAGCATCACCGTCTTGCCGAACGGCAGTCCGCGCTCGTCGATCGGGCCGAGTCTGCGGGCCTCTTCGATATGATCCGCGCCGACCAGCAATTCGATGTAGCGCTCGCTGAGGCTTTCCATCGAAGCGTCGAGAACGATCTTGCCGTCGCGGATGAACATCACGTCGGTGAGGATGTGCTCGATCTCTTCGACCTGGTGAGTGGTGATGACGATCGTCTTCTGTTCGTCGAAATAATCTTCGAGCAAGCGTTGGTAGAACTGCTTGCGGTACAGGATGTCCAGGCCGAGCGTGGGCTCGTCCAGCACCAGTAATTTGGCGTCGATCGCCATCACCAAGGCCAGATGCAGTTGCACGATCATGCCCTTGGACATTTCGCGTACGCGCATGCCCGGTTTGAGCTGGGTGCCGGCGATGAAACGCTCGCATTTCGCGCGGTCGAAGCGGGGATGCACGCCCGCGACGAACTCGATCGCTTCGCTGACGCGGATCCAGCGCGGCAATACGGCGACGTCGGCGATGAAGCACACATCCTTCATCAGATCGTCGCGCTGGGTGCGCGGGTCGCGGCCGAGGACTTTGAGCTCGCCCTCGAACGGAATCAAACCGAGGATCGCTTTCAGCGCGGTGGTTTTGCCCGCGCCGTTGGGACCGATCAAACCGATGATCTTGCCGGCGCCGATCTCGAAGTCGGTGTCGTTCAGAGCCAGTTTGTTCTTGTAGTCCTTGCGCAGCCCGCGGGCGCTGACGACCGGGTGTTGAGAGGCGATGGCGTTCATGCGTGTTCCCCATTGCGCGCGGGTTGCAGCAGTTCCTGCATGCTCAAGCCCAGTCGTTGGATGCGTTCCAGCACCAGCGGCCATTCTTCCCGCAGGAAGCGTTCGCGCTCGGTCGCCAGAAGTTTCTTAGCGGCTTCTTCGGTGACGTACATGCCCAATCCTCTGCGTTTTTCCACGAGCGCTTCGTCGGCCAATTCCTGATAGGCGCGCGAGACCGTGATGGGATTCAGTTGATACTCCGCCGCGACTTGGCGGACCGAGGGTAAAGCGTCGCCCGGCTTGAGCACGCCGTCGAGCATCATGGCGATCACCCGGTCTTTGAGTTGGCGGTAGATGGGAGCGCCGTCGCTCCATTGGATGGCGGTCATCGGTCAGCTCCCATTGCCGCGGCGCAGCCCGTGCGCGAACGAAAAGAAGGGGAGCGACATTTCCTCGCGCGGCAAGCGTCGACGTTGGCCGTGCTTTTTCGGGGCGGTGGGCGTGGGCTGCGCATCGACGGAAGGCGCGACCGCCGGGTCGGACTGCGTCGGCGCAACCGTGGCGATCGGCGACGGCGTACCGACGGTGCTGGGCAGACCGACCGCAGCGACGGCGGCGAGCACCCCGAAGGACACGACGATCGCGCGGATCGAGTGGATCAACTTGCGGGACATGGTCAACTCCTGTGTTTGTTGACTGGTGTTGTATGCAACTATAACACCAAAACACACCCGGTCAAGTGCCCGTACAGCATTCCTGACCCAACTGAAGTCATACTCGCCGCCTGATCCCGGGAACACGCTCATGAAGACGAAATTTTTCAACGTACTGTTTTTATTAGGATTGATCGCGATTTCCAGCGTGGTGTCGGCGGCATCCGGCGGATTGCTCGACCGCAGTTACCGGCCCCTGGCCGGCAAAACCGATGTGCATCTGGGCAAAACCTATGCCGGGCAGGTGCTATTGGTGGTGAACACCGCCAGCAAATGCGGCTTCACCCCGCAGTTCGAGGCGCTGGAAGCCCTGCATGCGCGCTACAAACCCCGCGGTTTCGCGGTGTTGGGCTTTCCGTCGGGCGATTTCATGAATCAGGAATACGCCGACGAAAAGCAGATTCAGGAGTTCTGCACGCTCACCTACGGCGTGAAATTCCCGATGTTTCAGAAGGTCCACGTGAAAGGCGACGAGGCCACGCCCTTGTATCGGGACCTCGCCAAAGCCACCGGAGAGGCGCCGAAATGGAATTTCCACAAGTACCTGATCGGTCGCGACGGCAAAGTGATCGCCGGCTTCGGCAGCCGGGTCAAACCGGACGCGCCGGAGGTGGTGGCGGCGATCGAAAAGGCCCTGGCGCAACCGATGCCCAAACGCTGAGCGCGCGGCGATTGCCCAGCGACGCCCGGCCCGCGACAATACCGGGCTGCGGCGGCCGGTCGGGCCGAGTTCGCCGTACCTCTCAATCGTTCGGAGCGTGATCTTGATCAGTGGGCGTGTTCGCGGTTTCGCCGCATCGACGTGGTGTTCGTTGGCCTGCGCCTTCGTGTTGTCGTTCTGCGCGACCGCTTGGGCCCAGGACAAACCGTCGTCCATGTCCGAGCGCGATAAGGTCAGCTATATGATCGGTGCCGACGTCGGTCATTCGATCGCTCCGGTCGGTCCGGATCTGGATCTGGCCGCGTTCGAGCGAGCGGTCAAGAACGCCTTCGCAGGCGGAAAACCGCTGTTGTCGGACGAAGAATCGCAAACCGTCGGCCGCGCGCTGATGCAGCGCATCGGCGAACGCAGCGGTAAAACGCTGCCGGGCGTCGCGCCGGGGACCAAAGCGCCGCCGGTTGATAAAGCCAAAGTCGGTTTCTTGGTGGGGACGGACGTCGGCCGCTCGCTGGCGCCGATCCAATCCGAGTTGGAGTTGCCGGTGTTCTTGCAGGCGATGAAAACGCTCATCGCGGGCGGCAAGTCATTGCTGTCCGATGCCGAAATGGATCAGCTCCGCAAGAGTTTCTCGCAGCGGATGGAAGCCAAGGAAAAAGCGCGCATGGCCGATTTGCAGCGCAAGAACGCCGAGGAAGGCGCCGCGTTCCTGGCCAGGAACAAACAAACCAAAGGCGTGATCTCCACCCGCTCTGGGTTGCAGTACATGGTGCTGCGGCAGGGGGCGGGCAAACGTCCGCGTTCGACCGAGCGCGTCCGCGTCAATTATCGCGGAACCTTGCTCGACGGCACCGAATTCGATAGTTCCTACAGCCGCGGGCAGCCCGCCGAGTTCGCGCTCGATCAGGTGATCGCCGGCTGGACCGAGGGCGTGGCCCTGATGCCCATCGGCGCGAAATACCGTTTCTGGGTGCCCAGCGCGATCGGCTACGGCGAACGCGGCAGTCCTCCGACGATCGGTCCGAACGCGACCCTGGTCTTCGATGTCGAACTGCTCGATATTTTGAGTTCGCCGTAACCCACATACCCGTATCCGGTTTCCGTTGTTCGACCCCTTCGCAATCCGTATTCCCGCCATACCCTCGCAATCCGTTCCCCCAACCCTTTCTGCCGGCGCTACGCCCGCATCCACCCAGGAGTTCCAAGTCAATGAGTTCGTCGATGAAAACCCCGCTGGCCGCCGCGCTGGTCCTGTCCGCGATGACCCTCACCGCAGCCTGCAAACCGATCGACAAAGACGCCAAGGCCGGCGAAGCGAAGAGCGAAGCGACCGATAAGGCATCGGCCACCAAGATCGAAGGTTTGGCCACCGAAAAGCAGCAGGTCAGCTACGTGATCGGCATGGATATCGGCAAGAACATCAAGCCGATCAAGGACGAGGTCGATATGGCCACCGTCAACAAGGCCATCGAAGACATTTTGGCCGACCGCAAGCCGAAGATGACCGAAGAGCAGGTCGGTCAGGTGATGCAGGCGTTCGCGACCAAGATGCAGGCCAAGCAGAAGGCCGAAATGGAAGCGAAGTCCAAGACCAATTTGGCCGAAGCCACGAAGTTCTTCGCCGAGAACGGCAAGAAGTCCGGCGTCGTCACCACCGCTACGGGTCTGCAATACCAAGCCGTGACCATGGGCAAGGGCGCCAAGCCCACCGCCAACGACAACGTTCGCGTGCACTACACCGGCACGCTGCTGGACGGCACCAAGTTCGATAGCTCGCACGACCGCAACGAACCCGCGCAGTTCGCGGTGAACGCGGTGGTGCCGGGTTGGACCGAAGCGCTGCAATTGATGCCGGTCGGCAGCAAGTTCAAGCTGTGGATCCCGGCAAAACTGGGCTACGGCGAAACCGGCACCCCGGGCGGCCCGATCCCGCCGAACGCGGCGCTGGTGTTCGACGTCGAACTGCTGGAAATCGTCAAGCCCTAAGTCGACGCGACGGCTTTCGCGTCGAGCGTTCCGCATGCGTGCGGGCGCTCGGCGCGAGTCGACGTCCGACGATCTCGATCGAGAGGTCGATCGACAGGCCGACCAACAAGTCGGTCAAGCGATCGATCTCTCGTCGTTTCGTTCCGACCGTCGCGGTATCGCGCGACGGATGCGAAGTTCATGAGGTTCCTATGCGCGTCACCATTTTCGGCACCGGCTATGTGGGCCTCGTGACCGGCACCTGCCTCGCCGAAGTCGGCCACGAAGTGATCTGCGTCGATATCGACACCGCCAAGATCGACGGTCTGCGCAACGGCATCGTACCGATCTACGAGCCGGGCCTGGAACCGATGGTGAAGGCCAATTACGCCGAGGGGCGGCTGCGCTTCACCACCGATGCTGCCGATGCGATCGCGCACGGCGACGTGATTTTCATCGCGGTCGGCACGCCTCCCGACGAGGACGGCAGCGCCGATCTGCAATACGTGCTGGCGGTGGCCAAGACCATCGGCGCGCATTTGCAGCGCTACGCGGTGGTCGTCGATAAATCGACTGTGCCGGTCGGTACCGCCGACAAAGTGAGCGCCGCGATTTCGCAGGCGATGAGCGCGCGCGGCGCGACGGTGCCGTTCGATGTGGTCTCGAATCCGGAATTCCTGAAAGAAGGCGCAGCGGTCGAAGACTGCATGCGCCCGGATCGTATCGTCATCGGCGCCGACAGCGCGGCCGCGGTTGAAAAGCTCAAGCGGTTGTATGCGCCGTTCAATCGCAATCACGAGCGCATCGTGACCATGGACGTGCGCTCGGCCGAACTGACCAAATACGCCGCGAACGCGATGCTGGCGACCAAGATCAGCTTCATGAACGAGATGGCGAATATCGCCGAGCGCGTCGGTGCGGATATCGAAATGGTGCGGCATGGCATCGGTTCCGATCCGCGCATCGGCTGGCATTTCATCTACCCGGGCGCCGGTTACGGCGGTTCGTGTTTTCCCAAAGACGTGCAGGCGCTGGCCCGCACCGCGCAGCAATACGGCTATCGCGCGGAATTGCTCGATTCGGTCGAATCGGTGAATGCGCGGCAGAAAGCGCATCTGTACGAGTTGATCGTGGGGCACTACGGCAGCGTCGAAGCGCTGCGCGGGCGCACGTTTGCGGTCTGGGGGTTGGCATTCAAGCCCAACACCGACGATATGCGCGAAGCGTCCAGCCGTACGCTGCTGAAACTGCTGTGGGACGCGGGCGCGAACGTGCGCGCGTTCGATCCGGAAGCCGGCCACGAAGCGCAGCGCATTTTCGGCGAGCGCGCCGATCTGATGCTGTGCGAACACGCGCCGGATGCGCTGCAGGGCGCCGATGCGCTGATCGTGGTGACGGAATGGAAACAGTTCCGCAGCCCGGATTTCGGCAAACTCAAATCGGCATTGAAGGATGCGGCTGTGTTCGACGGACGCAATCTGTACGATCCGGGCGAAGTCGAAGCCGCGGGTTTGGCCTATTACGGCATCGGTCGCGGCCGATCCGTGCGCAAACCGTAGTCGTATCCGATGTCGAACAACAATCCAACGACCGCAAGCGACGCGTCGACCGAAGCGTCGACGCACTCCGATTTGCAGCGGCGGGTCGTCGAATTGGAAACGCGTCTCGCCTTCCAGGAACACGCGCAAACCGAACTGAGCGACGCCTTGGCCGAATTGCGCGCCGAAGCCGCGCGCGGCGCGGATTCGCTGCGTCGCGTCCTGGAAGAATTGAAACTCCACCGGGGCGATTTGATGGCCGATCCGGCCGACGAACCGCCGCCGCCGCATTACTGACGCTGTTCAACCGACGCCGACATGAGCGATACGCTGCGCGACCAATTGCTGGGCCTGGGTTTCAAGCCTTCGCCGAAACCCGACAGGCAGGAAAAGCCCGGCGGTTCCGCGCCGAAATCTGGGCATCGCCCGGGCGATGCGGGACAAGCCCGCGGATCGCAACCCGAGCGAGGCAAGCGCCCGCCGACGGGGCCGGGGCGCGACCCGCGCCATCGCGACCGAGATCGCGACCGAGATCGCGATCGAGATAGGGGGCGCGGCGCGCAAGCGGCAACGAAGCCTGCGGGTGCGCAAGGCGATGCGCAGCGCAAGAAGCCGCGCAGTCAGGAAGAGATCGATCTGGCCAAGGCCTACGCGATCCGTGCGCAGCGCGAGAAGGAAGAGCGTATCGAAGCCGAGCGCGTGAAGCAGGAAGAAGCGCGCAAGCGTCGCGAAGCCAAAGCCAAGCTCACTGAGTGGGCGAAAGACAAAGCCTTGAACGACCCGAACGCCGAAATCGCGCGGCATTTCCCATACGGCGGCAAGATCAAGCGCATCTACGTCAACGAAGACCAGCTCAAGCGGCTCAACGCCGGCGAATTGGGCGTGATCCAGATCGACGGACGCTATTCGTTGGTCACCGCCGAAGCGCTGGCGGAAGCCGAGGCGATTTTCGCGGCGGCGGTCGCGCTCAAAGTCGATCCGAACGCGCCGATCGAAGACGACCCCTACGCCGACCCGAAATACAAGGTGCCGGACGATTTGGTCTGGTGAGGCCTCGCGCTCAGCGCGCTCAGCGCGCGCAGCGGCTGCGTTAACGCATTCGCGACAGTGTCGAGCGCCATGGTTGCGCGCTCACTCTGCGCTCACAACAACTCGTCTACCGGCGTGTTCAACAGCGCGGTCGTCGCCTGCGCGAAGCGCCGCAGCCTCGAAATGCCGGGGTCGCGGATCAGACGATGGCTGGCGTGGGGCAGGGGCGATTCGTCGATATCGTGCGGGGCGATGTTTTTGCATTCGACGCCGGGGTGGAAATGCACGTCGGCGGCGGCGTAGCAGTGTTGCACCAGCGCCGAGCAGAACACCGCGCCGTCTTTGCCCAGCAGGTTCTTGCGGCGCCGCAGCCGGCTGCTGTGCATCGCCAGCGCCGTGCCCGCGAGTTCGCTGATCGAATAATGCGATTGACCGGCGAGCAGATCGAGCGCTGCAGCCATCGCACGCTGCGTGCGCTCCGCGTCCAGGCCGAAATCGAGCACGGCGATGTTCGGAAAGGCCTCGGCGTCGAAATAACGGTCGATGCGGTTCTCCTGCACGCCCAGGCGCACGTGTTTGTAGCGCAGGTCGAGGTCGGATTCGATCACCCACCAGTGGCCATCGAGGCGACGTTCGCCGATCAGGAAGGCATGCGACCACAGACTGCGATGACCGTGTTCGGTCAACGGCGCCTGCGCCTTTCGGATCAGTTTGCTGATGCCATCATCGCCGGCGCATAAGCCGATGCGCCCGGGTGCGGCGTGCTTGAGCAGGAAGGCTTCGTTGCTGGGCGAATGCTGCGGATCGTCGTTCATGGGGCAGGTCTCATCGGGTGCGCGCCGTCGTCGGCTGCGGTTCGGCGGTTCACGTTCGCCGCATGGCGTCGATCGCGGTGCGGATCCGTTCGGTGGTGGCGTCGGGCGATTCCATCGGAAACAGATGCCCGCCATCGACCCAGTAAAGCCGTTCGCCCACCAGCGCGCGCGTGGCGCTCAGACCGACATGCCGCAGTTCGCGTGAAGCGCGCCCGCCGATGAATGCGACCGGCGCATCGAGGCGCGCGCCGACAGCGGCGACGCGCGAAGTCGGTAACGAGCGGTAGATGCGATATTCGACGGCGCGATCGAAAAACAATTCGCGTCCGCCGCGGCCATCGGGCACCGTGCCGTACTCGGCGTAGTCGCGCAAGATGTCCGGATGCCAGCGCGCGAAGGCCGGTTTCACCGCGTAATGCGCGTGCGCGGCTTCGATGTCGGGCCAATGCTTGCGCCGCTGCAGCGTCTGCTGCAACGGCATGACCAGATGGTCCAAGCCGAATGCGCGGCCCAAGCGCAGCATCGCCGCGCGAGCGCCCATGATCACCGGCGAGTCCAGCATCACGATACCCGCGACGCGCGGATGCAATCGCTCCGCCGCGAGCACGCTCAGATAGCCGCCCAGCGAGTGTCCGACCAACCAGATGCGCGCGCCGACCGTCGGCAGTGCGTTGACGTACTCGACCAACTCGTCGACCAGATACGGCCAATCCGTCGTCGCCGGCCGCGAGGGATCGTGCCCGAAACGCGGGATGCCGACGCTCTCGAACTCCGGCCGCAATGCGTCCAGCAGCCGGCGGTAAACCGGCAGCGGGACACCGTTGGCGTGGGAGAAACCGAGGGTGTCGGTCATCTACTTGTTTAGGGACGAGAGCTCAACTGGATTTCGCGCAGTTCGCCGTCGACTTTGTGGTACGCCTTCGCGCCGATCGGTTTCGCGAGCAGGGCGAAATCGATAACATCGCCCATCGACGTTTCGCCGTCGGGATCGAACAGCACCAGTTTCTTGATGGCTTTTTCGGCGTCCGCCTCCGCAAGCGCGGACGCGATGCCGGCGTAATCGAATTCGCAGCCATCCCCTCGATAGGTCTTGGGGCCCACGAGTTCCAGTTCCACCGTGCGCCGTCCGGCCGCAGCGGCGTTCGGCGAGGACGAAACAGCGATGAGCAGCGCGACGAACACGGTGGCGGCCATCGCCGCGGAACGCGAAAGGATCGACGAAGAACTTCGCATCGGAAAGCTCCGCTATACGGCGCGAGGCGCCGCTTCACTCCGGATCGTAATCCAGATTCGAGGCGAGCCAACGCTCGGCTTGCGCCAACGACACACCTTTGCGCCGGGCGTAATCCTCGACTTGCTCTTTCGAGACGCGACCGACGACGAAATACTGACTCTGCGGGTGGCTGAAGTAGTAACCCGAAACCGACGCCGCCGGCAGCATCGCGAAACTTTCGGTCAGCGACATGCCGGTCTTCGCGGTGGCGTCGAGCAGGCGGAACAGCATCGCTTTCTCGCTGTGCTCGGGGCAGGCCGGATAACCGGGCGCGGGGCGTATGCCGCGATAGGATTCGGCGATCAAGGCATCGCCGCTCAAGGCCTCGTCGGCGGCGTAACCCCAGAATTCGGTGCGCACGCGCTGATGCAGACGCTCCGCGAACGCTTCGGCCAATCGGTCCGCGAGGGCTTTGAGCAGGATCGCGTTGTAATCGTCGTGATCGGCCTCGAAGCGCGCGACATGCGGTTCGATACCGAGCCCGGCCGTGACCGCGAACATGCCGATCCAGTCCTGTTTTCCCGAGGTTTTCGGCGCGACGAAATCGGCGAGACAGAAGTCCGGGCGATCGACGGGTTTATCGACTTGCTGGCGGAGGAAGTGGAGGGTGGCGACTTCGCTCCTTCCCCCGCTGGCGGGGGAAGGTTGGGATGGGGGCAGAATAACTTCGACATCGTCGCCGACGCTATTCGCCGGCCACAGCCCGAACGCGCCTTTGGCGGTCAACCATTTCTCGTCGACGATGCGCGCCAGCATCGCCTGCGCGTCGCGATACAACTCGCGCGCCTGCGCGCCGACGATCGCATCGTCGAGAATCGCCGGGAATTTCCCGGCCAATTCCCAGGTGGCGAAGAACGGCGTCCAATCGATGTAGTCGATCAGCTCGGTCAGCGGATAGTCGTCGAATACGGTCGTGCCCGGCGCGCGCGGCGCGGGTGGGTCGTAGTTCGCCCATCCGCCGTCGAAGGCTTGCGCGCGCGCGTTTGCCAGCGGCACCAATCGTTTCGCATCGCCGCGATTGCGATGGCGCGCTCGAATATCGGCGTAGTCGCTTTCGTTGGCGGCGACATAGGCGGCGCGCAATTCGGGCGAGATCAGCGACTGCGCCACGCCGACCGCTCGCGAGGCGTCCTTCACCCACACCGTCGGCGCGGCGTAATGCGGATCGATTTTCAGCGCGGTGTGCGCACGGGAGGTGGTGGCGCCGCCGATCAGCAGCGGTACGTCGAAGCCCTGACGCTGCATTTCGCGGGCGACATGGCTCATTTCTTCCAGCGACGGCGTGATCAGGCCGGAGAGGCCGATGATGTCGGCCTTCTCTTCCTTCGCACGGTCCAAAATCGTCTGCGCCGGCACCATCACGCCCAGATCGACCACTTCGAACTTGTTGCAGGCCAACACCACGCCAACGATATTCTTGCCGATGTCGTGCACGTCGCCCTTGACCGTCGCCAGCACGATCTTGCCGTTGTTTTTTCCGGTGTCGCCGGTGCGGGCTTTTTCCGCTTCGATGTAGGGCAGCAAATAGGCCACGGCTTTTTTCATCACCCGCGCCGATTTCACCACCTGCGGCAGGAACATCTTGCCGGCGCCGAACAGATCGCCGACCACGTTCATGCCGGACATCAGCGGGCCTTCGATGACGTCCAGCGGACGCGTGGAGCGTGCGCGCGCTTCTTCGGTGTCTGTCTCGATGTACTGGTCGATGCCGTGGACCAGCGCGTGCGACAGCCGGTCGTTCACCGGTTTCTCGCGCCAGCGCAGGTCCTCGACGCGCTTCTCGCCCTTCTTGCCCTTGAATCTGTCGGCGATTTCCAGCAGGCGCTCGGTCGAATCCGCGCGGCGGTTCAGCACCACATCTTCGACGCGCTCGCGCAATTCCGAATCCAGATCGTCGTACAGCGGCAAGGCGCCGGCGTTGACGATGCCCATGTCCATGCCGGCTTTGATCGCGTGGTACAGGAACACCACATGGATCGCTTGACGCACGGCTTCGTTGCCGCGGAACGAGAACGACACGTTGGACACGCCGCCGGAGACGTGGCTCAGCGGGAAACGGCGTTTGAGTTCGCGGGCCGCTTCGATGAACGCGACGGCGTAGTCGTTGTGTTCTTCGATGCCGGTGGCGACCGCGAACACGTTGGGATCGAAGACGATGTCTTCCGGCGGAAAACCGATGCGTTCGGTCAGCAGCGCGTACGCGCGCGAGCAGATATCGACTTTGCGCGCGACGGTATCGGCCTGGCCTTGTTCGTCGAAGGCCATCACCACCACCGCGGCGCCGTAGCGACGCACCAAACGCGCCTGGCGCAGGAATTCGGCTTCGCCTTCCTTCATCGAGATGGAATTGACGATGCCTTTGCCCTGCAGGCACTTCAAACCGGCTTCGATCACCGCGAATTTCGAGCTGTCCACCATCACCGGGATGCGCGCGATGTCCGGCTCGGCGGCGATCAGGTTCAGGAATTCCACCATCGCCCGTTCGGAATCGAGCATGCCCTCGTCCATATTGACATCGAGCACCTGCGCGCCGTTCTCGACTTGCTGACGAGCGACGACGACGGCTTCGTCGAAGCGGCCTTCCAGAATCAATTTCTTGAACTGCGCCGAGCCGGTGACATTGGTGCGCTCGCCGACGTTGACGAAGTTGGTCTCGGGCGAGATGACCAGTGGTTCCAGCCCGCTGAGGCGGGTGTGGTGGATGAGAGGGGAGTTCATCGTGGATCTCGGGGACTTGCTCCCTCGCTCCCGCGTGAGGTGGGGGAGAGGGCTGGGGTGAGGGGCGCTTTGCAGGAGGCGGTCGTTGATGGCGAGATCATCGCGGCCGTTTTGCCCCTCACCCCGACCCTCTCCCCGGCGGGGCCGGGGAGAGGGAGGAGATGCGCACTCACGATGCGGAGACGAGGGAGGAAATCTGCATTCGCGATGCGGGGGGAAGGGAGGACATGGCTGCCAGCGCTGCGGAGGCTCATGGATGTCGACGCACTCGCACGATCGCTCACGCCGCGGCTTCCCATTGCGGCAATGCGCGCGGCGGTACGTCGGCCACCGCGTCGGCGATCGCGCGAATGTGTTCGGGCGTGGTGCCGCAGCATCCGCCGACCATATTGAGCAGGCCGGCCTCGGCGAATTCGCGCAATACCGCGGCCATGTCCTCGGGCGTTTCGTCGTAACCGCCGAAGGCGTTGGGCAGGCCGGCGTTCGGATGCGTGCTGATGTGCGCATCGGCGACTTGCGCCAGGATATCGACGTGCGCGCGCAGGTCTTTGGCGCCCAGCGCGCAATTCAAGCCGATCGACAACGGTTGCGCGTGCCGCAGCGAATACCAGAAGGCTTCCGCCGTTTGCCCGGACAGAGTGCGGCCGGAGGCGTCGGTGATGGTGCCGGAGATCATGATCGGCAGACGCGCGCCGCGCGACTCGAAGACCTCTTCGATCGCGAACAGCGCGGCTTTCGCGTTGAGCGTGTCGAAAATGGTTTCGACCATCAGCGCGTCGGCGCCGCCGTCGATCAAACCTTCGGCCGCTTCGCGATAAGCCACGCGCAATTCGTCGAAGGAAATCGCGCGGAACCCCGGGCGATTCACGTCCGGGCTGATCGAGGCCGTGCGGCTGGTCGGGCCGAGCACACCGACGACGAAGCGCGGTTTGCTCGGGTTCGCCGCTTCGGCGGCATCGCAGGCGCTGCGGGCGAGTCGC
>JADZBF010000465.1 GCA_020852215.1 Lysobacter sp.
CTGTTCGGGATTTCGCTCGCGTCGTAGATCGCAAAGCGGCACACGATCTTTCATAGGGTGCGCCTGCGGCGCACCGCGCCCTACAACGCTTGAAACGAAAACGGTGCGCCGCAGGCGCACCCTATGGTGACTTCCCAATCGGTGCGCCGTAGGCGCACCTTATGACGCTTTGGGCTTCAACAGCATTTCGAGCGCTTTGCCCGCGGCGGCGAACGCGAATGCGCCGGTGATGTGCGTCGCAGCGCCAAGACCCGCGCCGCAATCGAGTTTCATGGCAGCGTCGGCGCCGAGTTTCGGGCGCAATCCGCACACGCTGCCGTCGGCCTGCGGGTACTGCACGTTCTCCAACGAATAGATCGCCGGCACGCCGAAATAACGCTGCGGGTTTTTCGGAAAATTGAACTCGCCGCGCAGTTTCTTGCGGATCAACGCCAGCATCGCATCGTGTTCGGTACGCGACAGGTCGCGCACGCGCACCAGCGTGGGGTCGCGTCGGCCGCCCGCGGCGCCGACCACGATCAACGGCAGCTTGCGTCGGCGGCACCAAGCGATGGCTTCGACCTTGGTGCGGAAACTGTCGCAGGCATCGAGGACCAGGTCGTAGCCGCGACCGAGCAGATCGTCGAGATTGCCGGGCGTCAGGAAATTCGGGATCGTCTCGACCGCGATCGCGGGGTTGATCGCGCGGCAGCGCTCGGCCATCGCGTCGACTTTGCCGCGGCCGTACTGGCCGGCCAGCGCGGGCAATTGCCGATTGGTGTTGGACACGCAGAGGTCGTCGGCGTCGATCAAGGTCAAGCGCCCCACGCCGCTGCGCGCCAGCGCTTCGACCGCCCAGGAGCCCACGCCGCCCAGGCCGATCACCGCCACATGCGCCCGCGAAAACGTGCGCAATGCGCCGCGACCGTACAGACGGTCGACACCGCCGAAGCGTTCGGTCCAGACATCATCGAGAGCGTCGTCGGGCGAGGCGGGGTCTGCGCGCATCGCGACAGTTTATCCGAAGCGATTCGGCGCGATGCCCGTGCCCGATGGGTGCATCGGGGCCTGTGCTTGCGGTCGATACGCTCAGAGACCTGCGCATCAAAAGCGACGAGCGGGCAGGCGTTCCGAGCACGGCGAACACGGGAACGCGGGCGCTGGGGGATGCCGCCAACGGGCGTGCGCGGGTTACGGGGCCCGTTTTCGGCGTGTTAATGTGTCGCAAACCGAACGGAGCCCGCCATGTCCACCTCGCCCGAACAGATTCGACCGAAATCGTCCGCGTTCTCGCGCTATCTCTTCGTCTTGCTGTTCGGTCTGGTGCTGGGCGCCGTGGCGGCGGTGATGTTGCTCAACGCATGGAAGGCGCGCCAGGATCCCTTCGCGGAAAGCCTGATGCACGTGCAGGAATGGCACATCAAGCAATTGGGGCAAAAAGCCAGCGAAAACCGCTGCGCCGCCACCGACACCATCCCGCATCTCAAAGCGCTGCGCACGACGGCCGACGACCTGGAATCGGCCTTCCCCGGCGAACGCGACGACGAACGTTTCGTCAAGCACGCCAGCACCATGCGCGCCACGCTGGACGCCGCGTTGTCGAGCCCGCCGATCAATTGCGAAGGCGTCAACGCCGCCGCCGCCAAGATCGGCGAGAGCTGCAAAGGCTGTCATCAGGATTTCAAGGGCTGACGCCCCGACGCGACGCGCGACGGTGGCTCCTCGACGCCGACGGCCTCCCGCCGTCGGCGTCGTCGTTTCCGGCGCTTGCTCGCCATCGGCCTCGGCAGGTTGTCGAAAACGCTCATCTCGCGCGTTTCGACTTGCCGCATCCTTGCGCCTCGCCGCTTCGCCGCCCACTCGCGCGGTTTGCGCCGAATCGGCCGGCGCAGTCGAGCCGCGAGTCCGGTGCATGCCGCCTCAACGCGCTCCCGTGGACAGCCCGGTTGCGGCTCGAACAGCGAAGCTGGCCCCGAACGGTCGACTGCGACGCACGAGTCATCGAGCGCTTACGGGGTCGCTTCGTCGTCGTGGCCCGCCATGGCCGCGCGCTCGCCTGTTTTCCGACCGTCTGCGAGATGCTGCAGAGCGGCGTGAATGGGTATCGCGCATTCGCCTACCATCGCCCGGCCCGCATCCGCGGGTCACACACTTTCGGGGACAAGGAATGAAGAATCGTTATGTCAGCGCGCTCGCCACGGGCGCGGTCTTGAGCGTCGCCATCGCAGCGGCGCTATCGTCCGCGACCGCCGCGCCGATACGCAGCCAGGTCAACCCACTGCGCATCGGCATGATGTCGCTGGGCGACGGCCGCGTCGAAGTAGTCGTCACCAATACCAGCCGCAAGACCGTCCGCGTACCGAGCTACGCATTGCCGTCGGCGGCGCTCGATTCCAACCTGTTCGCGATCAACCGCGACGGCGAAGAAGTGCGTTACGAAGGCGCCATGATCAAACGCGGCGTGCCGAGCGCGACCGATTTTGCGATCCTGCGCCCGGGCCAAACCGTTCGTTCCGTCGTCGACCTGAGCGCCACCTACGACATGTCCAAAGTCGGGCAGTACACGGTCGCTTTCGCGTCCCCGTTGCAATACGGCTCGCTCTCCGGCGGCGCGCGCCTGGTCCAACCGAACGGCATGCCGATGGTGGCGATGAGCGCGCCGATGCGGATGTGGATGGACGCTGGCGCGGCGACGCCGACCGAGCGTTTGAATCGTGCCGCCGCGCAGAAGCAGATCGGCCCGACGGCCGTAGTCAACGGCGTGAACTACGTCGGCTGCAGCAGCTCTCGCACCAGTTCCGCGGGAACGGCGGTCAATTCGGCCCGCACCTACGCCACCAACGCGAAGGGCTATCTCAACGCGGGCACGACCGGCCCGCGCTATACCTCATGGTTCGGCGCCTATACCTCCAGCCGCTACAACACCGCCAAGCAACATTTCGTCAGCATCAGCAGCGCGATCAACCAGAACGCCGGCCAGATCACGATCAACTGCGGCTGCAATCAGAACTACTACGCTTACGTCTATCCGACCCAGCCGTATCAAATCTATGTCTGCAATGCGTTCTGGAGCGCTCCCAACACCGGCACCGACTCCAAAGCCGGCACGCTGATCCACGAAATGAGCCACTTCAACGTGGTCGCCGGTACCGACGACTGGGCTTACGGCCAGAGCGCCGCGAGGAGTCTGGCCACCAGCAACCCGAAGCGTGCGCTCGACAACGCCGACAACCACGAGTACTTCGCCGAAAACACCCCGGCGCAGAACTGAGTCGGGCAAGCTCGATCCGTCCAGCTCGATCGGCCGGACCGAACCGGTCGATTCGGGCACGACAAGCAGACAACGCATGGCCCGCTTCGGCGGGCCATGCCGTTGATGGGGTCGGGCGTACGCGATTCGCCGAGCGGCTGGGGTATCAGCGCGCGGTACCGGCGCCCGCCGCGACTACCCGGCGACGCGCACATGCTCGTCCTGCCTCGACCTGATAGGATCGGCAGTGAATTCGATCGAGCCCGGCCCTCCTCTGCCCGGGCGGGAGAACCCTATGCGTCAGACCTCTTCGCACCGCAGCTCTCGTTTCTTCGCCACCGCCGCGATCGCCGGCGTCACCGCGCTGACCGGCGCCGTCGCCGGTCTTTCGGGCGATGTCGGCGCCGCGCCGCTGCTCAAACGCCTCTACGAAGCCGACCTCGCCGCGCCCCGCGCGAATCTGGCGAAATCCAATCCTCTTCGCGTCGGCCTTTACGCCGTCGGCGACAACCGCGTCGAAGTGGTGCTGACCAATACCAGCCGGAAGACGGTCCGCATCCCCTACTGGCAATTGCCCGCGGCGATGCACGAGTCGAACGTCTTTCGCGTCAGTCGCGACGGGGAGCCGGTGTCTTTCGACGGCGCGATGGTCAAACGCCGCCCGCCCATCGCGTCGGATTTCGCGATCCTGCGTCCGGGCCGGACGTATCGCACGGTCGTCGACCTCTCCGTCGCCTACGACATGAGCGCCGGCGGCCACTACACCGTGTCGTTCGAATCGCCGCTGCAGTTCGCCTCCTTGACCGGCAGCGAACGTCTCCAGCGAACCAACGGCGCACCGATGGCCGCGAAAAGCGCGCCGATCCAAGTGCGCGCGGTCGCCGCGGTCACGCCCGCCAACGGCCGCCCGCGGCCGCCGGTATTCAGCTCGCGCCGCGATAACTCCAACTCGGCCTTCGGGTTGAACCTGACCTACGTCGGCTGCACGACCGATCGCCAGGATCAGCTCGGCAACGCCGTGATCGCCGCGCGCAACTACGCCGAAAACGCCAAGGGTTATCTCAACAGCGGCACGGCCGGCGCGCGTTATACCTCGTGGTTCGGCGCCTACACCTCGACGCGCTACAGCACGGCGCAGCAGCACTTCGTCAGCATCGACTCGGCGATGGACCAGAACAACGGCGCGCTCACGCTCAATTGCAACTGCACCGCGGTGCCGGATCCGAACAACACCTACGCTTACGTGTACAAGTCGGAGCATTACCAGATCTATCTCTGCGGCGCGTTCTGGCGAGCCCCGCTGCTGGGCACCGATTCCAAAGCCGGCACGCTGATCCACGAGATGAGCCACTTCAACATCGTGGCTTCCACCGACGATCATGTGTACGGTCAAAGCGGGGCCAACAACCTGGCCAACACAGATCCGGCGTTGGCGGTGGACAACGCCGACAGCCACGAGTACTTCGCGGAAAACACGCCGTTCCAGAACTGAACGGCGCTCGCCGCACGCAACCACGATTCGCACGGCCCGCTTCGGCGGGCCGTGTTCTTTCCGGCCTTCGAACGCGAT
The DNA here is from genome assembly GCA_020852215.1 of Lysobacter sp. Taxonomy (GTDB): domain Bacteria; phylum Pseudomonadota; class Gammaproteobacteria; order Xanthomonadales; family Xanthomonadaceae; genus Lysobacter_I. Next base: position 4,800 of record JADZBF010000465.1, read on the forward strand.
ATCGCCGCCCCACCGATGGCCTATGCGCCCGCAGCGCCTCGCGTGCCATCATGCGCGCGCAGACCGTTCTGCGCGCTCGTCGGACTCCATGGACAACCAAACCCTGCTATACATTTTCGCCGCGATCCTGATCGTGGTCGGCCTGCTCGGCACCATCCTGCCCGCCCTGCCCGGCCTGCCCCTGGTCTTCGGCGGCATGCTGTTGGCGGCCTGGGCCGACGATTTCCAACGCATCGGCGTCTGGGTGCTGATTCTGCTGGGCGCGTTGACGCTGCTGTCGTTCGTGGTCGATCTGATGGCCTCGGCCATGGGAGCGAAGAAGGTCGGCGCCAGCCGCATGGCGATTCTCGGCGCGATGATCGGCATGGTCGTCGGGCTGTTCATGGGCCTCGTCGGCGTGTTCGTCGCCCCCTTCATCGGCGCCGCGATCGGCGAGTTGATTCACCAGCGCAAGCTCGACCGCGCGGGCGTCGGTCAAGCCGCGAAAGTCGGTCTCGGCACCTGGCTGGGCATCTTCGTCGGCATCGTGCTGAAACTCGCGCTGGCTTTTACGATGTTGGGCGTCTTCCTGGTCGCTTGGTATTTCTGAGATGACGTTAGAGCCTGTTCAAAATCGTCGCGAGCAATGGGGCTTACGCGCCGCCCGCAGCGCAGAAAGCGCAGTGTACGTGCAGGTACATGAGCATTTCGAGCAGCGGACGGCGCGAAAGCACCGAGCGCAGCAGATTTTGAACAGGCCCTGGTTTCGGGCCGCGAGGAATGCCGGCACCCGGCGCTACAGCAGGATCAGCGTCGCCAGACCGAGGAACGCGAGGAAACCCATCACGTCGGTGACGGTGGTGAGAATCACGCCGCC
>JADZBF010000466.1 GCA_020852215.1 Lysobacter sp.
GCATAGGTGGCCGTCGTCAGCCGGTTCAGGGCGTCGTAGGCGTAGGTCGTGGTCTTGTTGCGCGCGTCCTTCTGGGTCTTGCGGTTGCCGCCGCTGTCGTAGGTGTAGATCGTGGTGCCGGTGTCCGGGCTCTGCAGCTTCGTCAGTTCGCTCAGACCGTTGTAGGTGTAGGTGGTGTTCAGGCCCTTCGGGTCGTTCACCTGGGTCAGGTTGTCCAGCACGTCGTAGGTGAACTTCGTCTCCGCCGCGATCCCGTTCATGTCCTGCAGCGTGCGGCTGAGGCGGTCCAGCGGGTCGTAGTTGTTGTCGGCGACGCGGGTTAAGGCGTCGGTGGTCTGGTCGAGGTTGCCGTTGGCGTCGTAGCTGAAGCCGGTGTTGCGGTTGTAGGCATCGGTCGCGGTCTGCAGTTGGCCCAGGGTGTTGTAGGTGCGCGAGAGCGTGCGCATCAAGGTCCCGGTGGAATCCTTGGTGTCTTCCTTCGTCCGCTCGCTGGCGGCGTTGAGGGTGTAGGCGATCGTGTTGCCGGCGTTGTCGGCGATGCCGGTCAGGCGGTGCGCGGCGTCGTAGGTGTACGTGGTGAACGCGCCGTCGGGCTGCGTGACCTTCTTCACCAGGCCGGTGGGCCAATACTCGATGCGGGTGATCTGGTCGTCGGTCTCGACCGCGCCGTCGGTGCCGCGCACCTTGCGGGCCGTCAGGCGGCCGCGGGCGTCGTACTCGAAGTTGGTGATCACGCCGTCGGGGTCGGAGACCGCAGTCGGGCGGCCGGCATCGTCGTAGTCGGAGTAGTACACCGTCTGACCGATCGCATTGGTCACGAAGTGCAGATCGCCCTTGCGGTAATAGCACGGGTTCACGCCCGGAATGCAGCCAGGCGCGTCGCTCTGGTGATACGTGTACGTGGTGATGTCCGACACATCCGTGCGCGGACCGTCGACTGTCTTCAGCAAACCCACCAGAGGACAGGTGCCGGCGGTGACGTCGGCTTGTTCGCAGTAGGTGTTGATGATTTTACGCACGCCCGCAGGCGCGACCGCGGTCGAACTGCAGACATACGCGGCGGCGGTCGCATTGCCGGCGTCGACGATGCAGGCCGCGATCGTTTGGCCGCGTGCGTTGTAGACGAAGGCTTGCGTCTGCTTGGTCACGTAGGTCGCGCCGGACTTCGCCTGCGTCTGTTTCGATGTGACGCGGTAACTGGCGTCGCGAACGGTCACCGTCTTGCGTTCTTCGGGCGTGCCGAATGCGTCGTAGCGCGCAGTGGCGTACGAATTGTCCGCCGCATATTCGAAACGGGTGACGTTCAGCAGATGGTCGCGGGTTTCGAAGGTCAGCGCGCCGGTATAGGTGTTGGATGCGGTGCCGTTCGAAGCCGCAGCGGAGACCACACGGCGATAACCGCTCGTACTGGACAGCGTGTAATTGGTGACATCGCCGTTCGGTCCGGTGACGGCGACCTGGGTATTGCCGGTATAAACGAGTTCGACTTTCTCGGCCATACCGGTGGCCGTGTGAAGTTGACTCAGCCGCACCTGCCCTTTCGTATCGTAGGCGTAGGTCGAGAACCGCTGGCCGTTATCGGTGATGCCGGTCAAGGCATGCGGATCGTTGGCGTCGGACAAACCGGCTTCGTTGTAGTGATAGGTTTTCGTGGTGCTGTCGGGATACAGCACGGATTGAAGATTTCTGTTCGCATCGTAGCCATAGACGACTGACTGCCCGTCCGGCAAATGGATCGTGGTCAGCCGATTGTTCTGGTAGTCGAACAACAACTGCCGACCGGTGTGATCGGTGGCCGTGATCAAGCGGTCGCTGTCATAAGCGAACTCGATTTTCCAGGCGGAATTCCGATCCTCGATGCGAATCAATCTGCCGGCGCTGTTGAAATACCTGACGAGCGTGTCCCGGCCCGTAATGATGTACTTGTGCGGCAGCGTATTGCTCGGTTCGACGTCGAGGATATGGCTCGCGCCGCCTTCCGACACGAAACGATTGGAGCTGCCGATGCGCTTGAACACTTCCACATAACCGCGATCGGTCGTCCACGACAACAGCGAGGAGAGAAATCCCGGATTGCCGGAGATCCGGTCGGAATACGCATGCACCCAACCCGGGGCGAGTTCGGGCAATTGCCCAGCTGGGCGCAACGAGTGATAGGTCCGGGTGAACGGGCTATTGGCGAATTCGAAATCGGTTTCGAAGCGCGCTTTGTCGCCGGTCGCCGGATACGTCGGGTTGGGGCCTACCGCCGGGCTCGCGCGGCAGCCATCGGGGGGGCAGGCCGTCAGATGCAATCGCGTGGTGATCGCCTGTTCGGCGATGTTCGGATGACACAAGGGTTCCGTCGCCAAATACAAGGCGTTCGGGTTGTAGGAAGGGTGCGAGCCCTGCTTGGGCGTGAACCCCACCGGGCAAGGAAACGAGGTGATTTTTCTGAGTTCGAAGATATCGACTCTCGGAAAATTCGAGCCAGGGCCTTGGTATGTAATGGTGACCCGCTTTTTCAGCGTCGTATTGATGTCGTAATTGTGCCGCAACCAACCGTACGGAATGCCATTGACGGTTCCGGCGGTATGCGTTTCCGAAAACGGTACGACATAACTTCCGCTGTACGTCGGTACCGCCGATGTGGCGCCGTAGATCGCGCTCTGGCTGGCGATCACGTTGGCGACCATCTGCGGTTCCGAAGCGCAGCCGTTGGGATAGGTCGGGTCTCCGCTCGGGGTGCAGTACTGCGGCGCGGGATTGGTGATGCCGCCGAAGCTGTAGACCGGCGGGTTGAACGACGCGGGCGCTTGATCGGGAACGTAATAAGTAATGGACAACGTTCTCAAAGCGCCGCCGACGAAACCGACCGTTCTGTCTTTCTGGGTCAAGTACGACGCGTAATTCGGATGCGCCGCGCGCATCGCCCCCTCCGCGCTCGACAGATTCGGATAACACTGCCCGGCGTAACAGTATTCCGTCTCGCTCGCCTGCGCCGCTGCGGGTCCGATGGACGACAGCAACGCGAAGGCGGTCAACATCGCCGCAGAAAACGTTCCGAAAACGCTCGATCGCATGACGAACTCCTTGAATCCTGTTTTGATGGCCGCGGAAGCGAAGTGTTCGCTCGATCGATCTCGTCAACCGCGATTCGGAACGCATGCGATGTCGTTAATTCACATCTGATGAATTCACATCTGATGAATTCACATCTGATGAATTCACATCTGATGAATTCACATCTGATGGATTCACATCTGATGGATTCACATCTGATGGATTCACATTTGCCGTACAACGCGCATATCGAGAACGGAGCCTAGGCAGTCTGTTGCGCGCGCGTGTTAAGAACATTTGATATCTGCCGTTGCATCGGAATATTCGTTGTGTCGATGCCGATCTCGTTTCGACGACGTTTAGGTAAGCCGATGTCTCCGCGCACGCCGGCTTCGATCCGCGCATCGGGCGCCTTGCCGGCCGCGCGCATGCCGTTTTGCTCTCGCCTCGGGATATCCGCGATAATGCCGGCCTTGCCCGCGGATCCGCTGCGGGAGCCGATGGAGACCCAGACGCGATGGCCGATTTCACCCCCGCGGTGCCCGCAGGCGGCGCCAAAATCACCAAGACCCCGACCGGCTTGAACGTGCCGGACCGCCCCATCATCCCCTTCATCGAAGGCGACGGCACCGGCCCGGATATCTGGCGCGCCAGCGTGCGGGTACTGGATGCCGCGGTCGCCAAGGCTTACGGCGGCCAGCGCAAGATCGAATGGATGGAAGTGCTGGCCGGCGAGAAAGCCTTCAACCAAACCGGCAATTGGCTGCCCGATGCCTCCGTCACCGCCTGCCGCGACTACTTGGTCAGCATCAAAGGCCCGTTGACCACGCCGGTGGGCGGCGGCATCCGCTCGCTCAACGTCGCGCTGCGGCAGATGCTCGATCTGTACGTGTGCTTGCGTCCGGTGCGTTGGTTCGAAGGCGTGCCCTCGCCGGTGAAGAAGCCCGGCGACGTGGACATGGTGATCTTCCGCGAGAACACCGAGGACATCTACGCCGGCATCGAGTTTGAGCCGGGCTCGGCCGATGCGCAGAAGGTGCTGGACTTCCTCGAAAAGGAATTCCCGAAGGGCTTCGACAAGATCCGCTTCGGCACCAAGGCCAAGGGCGACGAGTGGAACAAGGTGCTGGAAGGCATCGGCGCGCCGGCGCGCGATCTGCCGGTGCAGGTCGGCGTGGGCATCAAGCCGGTGTCGTACCTCGGCACCGAGCGTTTGGTGCATAGCGCGATCGGTTACGCCATCGCGAACAATCGCAAGTCGGTGACCCTGGTCCACAAGGGCAACATCATGAAGTACACCGAGGGCGCGTTCCGCGACTTCGGCTACAAGGTCGCGCGCGATTTCTACGGTGCGATCGAACTCGACGGCGGTCCGTGGCACGTGATTCCCGAAGGCAAGCCGGGCGCGGGCCTGATCATCAAGGACGCCATCGCCGACGCGTTCCTGCAGCAGATCTTGCTGCGTCCGCGCGAATACGACGTATCCGCCACGCTCAACCTCAACGGCGATTACTTGTCGGACGCGTTGGCCGCGCAGGTCGGCGGCATCGGCATCGCCCCGGGCGCGAACATCAACTACGTCACCGGCCACGCCGTGTTCGAAGCGACCCACGGCACCGCGCCGAAGTACGCCGACCTCGACAAGGTGAATCCGGGTTCGGTGATTCTGTCGGGCGAAATGATGCTGCGCTACATGGGCTGGACCGAAGCGGCCGACGCCATCATCAAGGCGATGGACGGCGCGATCGGCAGCAAGCGCGTGACCTACGATTTCGCGCGTTTGATGGACGGCGCCACCGAAGTGAAGTGCAGCGAGTTCGCGGACGAGATCATCAAGCACCTTTGATCGAGATCGTCCGTGTCGCGAACGAAAAGGCCGTCCGATGGGCGGCCTCTTCGTTTCTGCATCGCGCGTGGAATGCGGACAGGGATGACTTTCGGGCCTGTCGGTTCGACATCGTGCGTTTCAGCATGCCCTCGATTCGCGCACGACGGTCGCACGGCGTTCGTACGTGAACCTACGCTGCGACCCGACCCGACCATAAGGCGCGCCCCGATGAAGCACTCCGTCACGCAACGAACGCTGGCTGCGGTTGCGCTTTGTTTTTCGGCGCTGTCCGTTTCCGCACAATCGGTGGATTTCTCCGAATTCGAACGGGACATCGACGGCCCGCGCACCCAAGTGCTGGTGCTGGGGTCGCCGCATCTTTCGGGTATGCCCGACAGCTTCAAGCCCGAGCGGTTGGAGCCGGTGCTGGAACGGCTGGCGCTCTTCAAACCGGCGATCATCACTATCGAAGCGCTATCGGGCGAAACCTGCGACCAATTGCAGCGCTACGTCGCGACCTACCAGGACGCCGCCAAGGACTACTGTTGGGACACCGACGCGGGCAAAGCCGCGACCGGGTTGGACGTGCCTGCAGCGGTTGCGGAGGTGGAGAAGACTCTGGCGGTATGGCCCGAGCGTCCGACGCCCGCGCAGCGCCGACGGCTGATCGCGCTGTTCGCGGCGGCCAACGATCGCGCTTCGATGCTGGTGCAATGGCTGCAACTGCCGGTGGCGGAACGCCGTGTCGGCGACACGCTCGATGCCGCGCTGCTGACGCAGATGGAGAAGATCGCGCAATCGAAGAACGAGAACATACTGATCGCCGCCACGTTGGCCGCGCGTCTCGGCCTGCAACGCGTGTACGCCGTCGACGACCACACCGCCGACGGGATCACCGCCAAAGCCGGCCCGCGCTTGGGCGAAACGATGCAGTCCATCTGGGCGCAGAGCGCCGACGCCCCGGTGTTGGCCAAAGCGAAAGCGTTGGAGACCGCAGGCGACATGCTCGCGGTCTACCGCTTCTACAACACCGCAGAAACCCAGCGCGACTTCATCGCCTTCGATTTCGGCGCCGCGCTCAAGCACCGCAGTCCACAGCACGACGGCCGCCAATACGTGGCGTGGTGGGAAACGCGCAATCTGCGCATGGTCGCCAACATCCGCGCGGCGATCGGCAACCAACCCGGCGCGAGGGTGCTGTCGCTGGTCGGCGCCTCGCACAAGCCGTATTTCGACGCTTATCTCGGCCTGATGCACGACATCGACGTGGTCGACGCCGAGACGTGGTTGCGTTGACCGGGCGTCGCGACGGCGCATCGGTGCCGCGAGTTCGCGGACGAGATCATCGAGCATCTTTGATATCGTCGCGAGTACGAGTCAACGAAAAAGCCCGGCGCAAGCCGGGCTTTTTCATGGGCTGCGGCATCCGTATCGCAGCGTTCGCTCAGTTCGACAGGAACGGATGCGGGCGGCGGCGATAACGGCGAACGATCGGAACGATGGCGAGCGCCAGCGGCGACAGATACAGCAACAGGCCGACCTGCAGGCCGTGCATGAATCCGTTGCAGACGTCCGCGAACAACAGCAGCGTGGCCGCGACGAACGCGATGATCGCCGGCGCGAGCAGAATCTGCACCGCAGGCGTCAACCTGAAACCGGCCATGATCGCGAACGCGATGAGCGCCATCGCCGTCGAGACTTCGCAGGCGACGACGAACAGCGCGATCGCCATTTCGGCGGAGAGCCGCTGCGCCTGCCATTGCGCCAACGGCAGTAGCGCAAGCACCATCAACATAGTCAGGCCGTACGTGAGCAGCGGTCCCAGGATCGCACGCGAAAACGCGCGCTTGGCCGCTTGGCCGTCGCCCCACCCAGGCAGCAGCGCCAGTTCGGCCAGCTCGCCGGATGGTGCCCGCATCAACCGCAGCAGGCGGGTCAGATGCAGCACGAAAATCGCGGATAAGGTCGACAGCGCCACGAGATCGAAGGCCCACGCAGCGATGCTCGAACGGCTCTCCACCACGAGAAACCCGGCGCAAGCGAAAAGCAGAAAGGCGAGCGCGACGTAGGGCGGGCACGCGCTCGGCGCGAACGGGAAGCCGATCCAACCGCGCATGGCTTGAACGCGCGTTCTGGGGGTTTGTTCAACGCGAGTCTTCATAATCCCCGCGAACAAACCGAGCGATATGCCGGTCATGAACGCATCCATGGTGTCGGTGTTTTCCGCCCTCGCCCGAGACAATAGAATCAGTGGCGTACGCATGATCGTGTCGGCGCGATCGGCCGGTTGCCGCAACAGCGCGCGCCACGACCATAGTGCCGCCGAGACCATGACGATCGCCAGCGACGGATACCACGCCGTCCGGCCGATGAGATCGAACGCCGCCGCGAATCCTTGCCGCATCGGCTGCACGCCGAAAAGCATGTCGCATAGCGCATCACCGTATGCCCAGAGCAACAACGCCAGCATGAGCCAGCGCAAGCGCGCGAACGAAGACAGCGAAAACACGATACCGGCCGCGCAAATCACGACGAAGACCGCGAAGGTCTCCGGCTTCGGTCGCTGCGCGAATCCAGCGAGCAGTGGCAGGAACGCGATCGAGAGCGCGAGCGCCACATCGCCGGTCGGGAGCGGAAGCCGCTCCGCGCGGGCATCGCGCTGCAACACGGCCAATCTCGGCACCCAGATCCACCACAGCAGCATGCCGAACAGATACAGCACCGGCGCATGCCCGCGCCAAAGATCGATCGCAGCGAACGGCGCGAACGCGACCAACGTCGCCCAACGCACGAACGGCGGCGCGCAACGCCAAAACAACGACCACGCGCGCAGCAACGCCTGCGGTTTCGTGGCCGACGGATTCGCGACCGGCGACATCAGCGCGACGTTCATCCCGCCACCTCCACGAACAAGTCTTCGAGCGACAGCGCTTCGCGCTGGACGCCGGGCGCATCGACGAGGGCGGGCCAAGCGGCGTTTTCGTCGCGAACGACGACGACGGTGAGTCCGCCGTACGGGTTCGGTCGTCGCGC
>JADZBF010000467.1 GCA_020852215.1 Lysobacter sp.
AGCGATTTGTACTTGGCGCGTACCGCCGGCAACAACGTCACGCTGTTCCGCTTCCCGCCGAGCGTGCTTGGAGCGGGCGGGGCCGCCGTCAATGTCTGGGGCGGCACCAGAACGCCGGGCATCAATTCGATCGGTTTGCGCCAGCAGGACGGTTTCATTTACGGGCTCAATTCCGCGAATGGGTTTCCGCAGCTTTACCGTCTCGGCAGTACCGGTACGCTCCTGGTCGGCACCATTTCCACGACCGGAGCGCAGACGCCTGCGCTGACCAATGCGTTCACACCGACAGGCGGCACCTTCGACGCGCAGGGCCGCTTCTATTTCGCCGGCCAAGGCGGCGCAGGGATTACGCCCGCAGCGATCTATCGTGTCGACACCATTCCGGCGGGCACGGGTGCGATGACGGTGTCCGCAGTCTTTCCCTTGTCCACCGCGCTGGCCAACATCGGCGACATCGCTTTCGGACCGGACGGCAATCTCTATGGTGCGACGGGCACGACCCTGGCCCAGATCATCTTGCCGGTGCCGGCGACTTCGGGCGCCACTGCCGTCGTCAACACGGCGACGCTTCCGTCCACGGTCGGCGGTATCGGAAGCGCGTACTTCAATAACGCCGGACAATTTTTCGTGTTCGAAAACAGCACCGGCAATTTGCGCCGGGTCGGCTTCAGTTTCGGCGCTGCCTTCCCGGGCGCGTTGACGGTCGCCGCTCCGGTCAATATCACGGGCACCTCGGGTGGATCCGCCACCGATGGCGCCAGTTGCGTGATTCCCCCGCAGGCCGAGATTCGCATCACCAAAACCAATACGCCCGGCGTGAACGGCGAAGTCGATCAGGCCGGGGATACAGTGCTTTCGGGCACCAACACCAGCTACACCATCGTCGTTACCAATAACGGCCCAGCCACAGCCAACAATGCCGTCGTAACCGACCCGGCCACCGGCCTGTCCTGCACAGCAGTCGCCTGCACCGCTGCCGGCGGCGCGGCCTGTCCATCGGCGACGGGCGCCGCACTGATTTCGGCGCTGCAGGGCGCGGGCGCAGTGATTCCGGCCTTGCCGACGGGAGGGGCGGTCACATTCACGCTGACGTGCGGAGTGCCCTGATGCCGTTCGGCGTTTCAGGCATCGCACCTGAAACGCGGATAACGCGAGCCGGCACTTTTTTGTTGCGCACCCAGCAAACTAGCCACGCGACCGATTTCGACCAGGACAGCCACGAGGGGTTCTTGAACGCGATCGGTTGGTATTGATGGATCGACGGCACCGCAATGCGGTCGCGACGCCGTCACCGAACGCAACGTCGGGGATCCCGACGCGAAGATCTCCAGGTTCACACGTACGACATCTTGAAGGGCGAACATGAGTTTTCCAGGTATGACCCACTGCTTCCGAACGATGGCCCGAGGCTGCGCCGCAGCGTTCGCGCTGAGCGCTGTCTTCGCCGCCTCCCACGCGCAAGCGCAGGTGTGCGCGACGCCCGGCAGCGCCGGCGACGCCACGATCTCCGGCATCGTCAACACCTACTGGACGCCCGCGAACGGGACCTTCAACGCCGGCAGTACGACGATCGCGCTCAGCGGCCAACGCGGCGCGGTGGCGACGTTGGCGCCGGGCGATCTGGTGCTGGTGATCCAGATGCAGTGCGCCAACATCAACACCGCCAATAGTCTGCTGTACGGCGACGGTGCGGCAGGCGAGCCGGCGTCGGGCTATAGCGACCCGGCGGGCAGTTGCCTCGCGGGCCGCTACCAGTTCGTGCGCGCCGGCACCGGCACCACGAATGCATCGTTGAATCTGACCGGTTCGCCGCTGACCGCGACTTATCTGCAAGCGAACGCGACCAACACCAACGGCCGACGCACATTCCAGGTGATCCGCGTGCCGCAATACGCGAACGCGACCTTGGGCGGCGCGCTCACCGCGGCGGATTGGAACGGCAACAGCGGCGGCGTGGTCGCGATCGACGCGGCCTACACGCTGAATTTGAACGGGCAAAGCATCAACGTCGACGGTTTGGGTTTCCGTGGCGCGGGCGGACGTGCCCGTTCCGTGAACGACGCCAACCAACGTTTCCGTTGGGACACCGACGACCGCCACGCCGTGAAGGGCGAGGGTATCGCCGGTACGCCGCGCTTCGTCAGCCTCAAGCGCGACCCCAATAGCGGCGCCACCTCCACCATCACCGATCTCGGCGCGGCCTGGGGCGGTTACCCGACCGGCACCGCTTCGACCGGCGATTTCGCCCGCGGCGCACCCGGTAACGCGGGCGGCGGCGGCGCGTTTTGGGACGGCGCCAGCGATAACGGCGGCGGCGGCGGCGGCGGCAACGGCGGCGCGGGCGGCCGCGGCGGCGCCGGTTGGCGCAGCGCCGGTTACGCCGGCATCCTGGCCGACTACAGCAACCTCACCGACAAGAAATGGGGCTTCGGCGGCACGGCGTTCGCCTCGATCAGCCCGGCCCGTCTGATCCTGGGCGGCGGCGGCGGCGCGGGCGACAACAACGCCAACAGCACCCCGGAAGAATCCAGCGGCGCGGCCGGCGGCGGCATCGTGATGGCGCGTGCGGTCACCGTGACCGGCACCGGCACCATCACCGCACGCGGCGCACGCGCGGCCGATAACGCCCTTAACGACGCCGCAGGCGGCGGCGGTGCGGGCGGCAGCGTGCTGGTGGTCGCGACCACTTGGACCGCCGCTCTGACGGTCAACGTGGCCGGCGGCCGCGGCGGCGACGCTTGGGTGCCCGGCTCGGCGGCGCACGGCGGCGGCGGCGGCGGTGGCGGCGGGGTGGCCATCACCACCGCTGCGGCGACCGTGACCGCGACCGGTGGCACACAAGGTCTGACCAACACCGCGCAGGGCCAGCCCGGCGGCGCGACCCATGGTGCGGGCGCGGGTCTGGGTGGCGTGGCGCAAGTCGTCTCGCCGAACACCGACACCCCCGGCACCGATGTCGGCCGCACCTGCAAAGCAGACGTGGTCATCACCAAGACCAATACGCCGGGCGTCAACGGCAACGTGGATCAGGCGGCGGATACGGTGAATTCCGGCGCCAGCGTGCCGTACAGCATCGTCGCGACCAACAACGGTCCGAAGCCGGCCAACAATACGGTCATCACCGACCCGGTGCCGACCAACCTCAACTGCCCCACCGCCACCTGCACCGCCGCCGGCGGCGCGGCCTGTCCGGCGGCGACGGGTGCGGCGCTGGTCGCAGCCTTGCAAGGCGCCGGCGCCATCGTGCCGACCATGCCGTCCGGCTCTTCGGTCACGATCACACTCAACTGCACCGTGCCCTGACGCACGGCCGCCCGCGAGAACTCACACCGCCCGCATCGCTGCGGGCGGTGTCGTTTGGGGCGTCCGCGGACGCCCTGCACGCGCCCCGCACGCGCCCATCGAGCGACATCACGCTGCATCGAGATCGTTTGGGAACCGCATAGTGATCGCACCGGCATCGCGCTTCGGGAGGTCGCATCGGCCCACGCGTCCGCGCATGCACGCGGATGTCTATCGCGAAAGCGAATCGCATCCACCGTATCGATCGCATCGATCGAAACGACGGTCGCGAAATGAATCGCGAAGCGAAGCGCACATCGATGCGTGCGCCTCACGTGCGAAGAAGTACGATCGATGTCGCCATCTCGATCGATCGCATCGATGGCGATGCGCGCTTTTTCCTCGCATCGCGCGATGCGCCTAGGCGAGTGCGATGCGCTTTTGCGGATTGCGATCACAATGCGCGATACGAAATCGCAGATCGATCACGATATCGATCCTGTCATATTTGACAGTAGTCACCTCTCCATCAACTGCGAAGATAGCGCGGTGTCGAAGCGCGTCGAGATGACGTGTTTCGCGCGAGTCTTTTTCGATGCGATCCGGACGTTTCGATCGGCGATGCAAGATGCATCGTTCGAGCGAATCGCCCGTATGCGGTGATCGAAGACGACACGATCTGACACAACGCGGGACAAGGGGCGTGGATCGCGATGCGAACGCATCGGCGAGTCATGAGTAGTTCGGGGGACGCGCGTCAATCGCGCCGTAGTGCAAAGGAGACGGTCGATGGACGACCGGGTGAGTCGAAGCTTGGGTCTGCGCGCAGCGGCATCGCAGCGCATCGTCGCTAAATTGCGCGCGCATGCGAGTCGGTCTGCGACCTCGATCGCCGCAGTATTCGTCGCAGCGGCGTGCGTCATCGCGTCTTCGCCGACGCAGGCGGCGCAGGTACAGCATCTCAATACGCAGACCACCACCGCCACCGGCGCGGGCGCCGCAGGCACGCCCGCCATCGCCAGCTTCAACATTCCTTCCGGCAAGAACCGTGCGCTCTTCATCTGGGGCACATTCGAGCGCGACCATTGCTCGCCCGCGGACGGTACCGCCGGCCGATGCAACAACGCCAACACCGCCGGCACGGGCCTCGGCGACAACTGGCCCGAGCCGCGCGTCGGCACGCCGCCGGCCACCACGACCAACAACCAGATCACCGCGCGGGTGATCGGCCCCGGCGGCACCATCAACAAACAAAACGCGTTGGTGATCGGCGGTACGCCCAGCGGCGATACGCGCTTCATCAATATCAGCACCTCGCCGAACCCGTCGCCGGCGGGTACCGCGTACTTCAGTCTCAGCAGCTTCCACATCGTATTGTTCGAGAACGAGATCAACACCCTGCTCGGCGGCGCCGCCTCGGGCACGGTCAGCATCGCCTTCACCGACGTGAACGTGCCGACGAATACCGGCGACGACGCGATGCTGGTCGCGTCGGTGTATCAGAACGTCGAACAGACCGTCACCGGCTTCGTGCGCAACGCCACCGCGATCGCGCAGGTGAACACCGGCACGCCCGGGAACTACAACCTCGCCCCCGCCGCCTACGACGCGGGGCAAGGGCCGGACGAAGCCGATGACGGCAAGTTGGTCATGGCCGCCAGCACGACGACGCAGGGCTTCGCCACGCCCGCCGGACATGTGGCTCTGGTCGCGACCTTGTCCACCAACAACAACACCGGTACCTACGACACGCCCACCGGCAACATCAATAACGAACCCAACGGCGTGTCCGGCGGCGCGTTCTTCCGCAACGGCGGCGCCACGCCCGGTAGCTTGTACACCGTGACTTCGGCGGCGCCGGCGGCGCCGCTGGTCTACGGCGGCACCAACGCCTCGTTCCTGTTGGAATCCGACAACGCCGATGTCACCGACGCGCCGATTTCCTACGGCAACGCCACGCATACCATCGTGGGCATCCGTCTCGGCGCTACGGTCGATGCCGATGCCAGCCTGCTCAACAGCGCCAACGCGCAGGGCGACGACACCAACAACACCGACGACGAAAATGGCGTGACCCTCACGCCGCTGTTGCCGGTGGGCGAGACCACCATCGTGCCGGTCAGCATTCAGAACGCTTCCGGTTTCCTCAACGCTTGGTTCGACTGGAACGCCGACGGCGATTTCCTCGATGCCGGCGAACAGATGATCGTGAACCAGGCCGTCGCCGTCGGCGCGACCAATCTCAATATCGCCGTGCCGGCGACCGCGATCATCGGCCCCACCTTCGCGCGCTTCCGCGTCTGCACCAACAACACCGCGCTCGACAACTGCTCCACGCCCACCGGTACCGTGCAGAGCGGCGAAGTGGAGGATTACCAGTTCACCGTCTCGCGCAAACTGTTCGTGCGCAAGACCACCCTGGGCGGCGTCGGCGGCGCCTTCGGTTTCGCGATCAACAACACCGTGCAAGCCACCGGCACCGTGACCACGACGGTGGTCAACACGCCGACGCTAGTCGATGGCGATACCGCCAGTACCGCCACGCAGGCCTTCACCATCGTGTCGCCGACGAGCGCGCTGACGGTCAACGAAAATACGTCGCCTGCCGGTTGGCAACTCACCACCGCGACCTGCGTGAACGCGGCCGGCACCACCGTCGGCAGCCGCAGCGGCAGCACCTACACGCTGACCGGCGCGGAAATCGCCGCCAGCGTCAGCTTCACCTGCACCTTCACCAACACGAAGTTGCCGGTCCTGCGTTTGCAGAAGAGCCTGCCGAGCGGACGCTTCGCGCCGACCGATCAATTCGCGCTGACCATCGCCGGCCCCGGCGGCCCGGCCACCGTCACCACGACCGGCGCCGGCTCGACCGCGACCGGCGTCGCCACGCTCAGTCCCGGCACGGTCGGTGGGGTGTACACCCTGACCGAAGCGGGCGCGGCCGGCGCCAACCTCGCCAACTACGCCACGACCTATTCGTGTACGAACGCGCTGACCGGCGGGCAGACGCCCAGCGGCAGCGGCGCTTCCCTCGGGGTGACTGCGGTGGCCGGCGACGATCTGACGTGTACGTTCGTCAACGTGCGCAACGCACAGGCCGATTTGCGCCTGACCAAGACCAACACGCCGGGCGTCAACGGCGAGGTCGATCAGGCGGCCGACACCGTCACCTCCGGCACCACCACCAGCTATGCGCTGACGGTGAGCAATCTCGGCCCCGATGCCGCCAACGGCGCGGTGCTGACCGACCCGGCCCCGACCGGCCTGACCTGCGCCACCGCCAGTTGCACCGCGACCGGCGGCGCCGCGTGCCCGGTCGCGACCGGGGCGGCGTTGGTCGCCGCGTTGCAGGGCGCGGGTGCTCCCATCCCGACCTTGCCCAACGGCGGCTCGGTGACGGTCGTGTTGACCTGCACGGTGAACTGACGCGGCGGCCGCCGGCCATGCGAGCGACCACTCTTCCGTGAAGCCGGCCTTCGCATCGCGAGGGTTGGCGGCGCTCGCCGCACTGCTCGCCGCACTGATCTCGCTGGGCGCGGCGGGCCAAGCCGTCGCGCAGGTGCAGCGGACTTATTTGAATCCCGGTTTCGAGAGCCCCGCGTTGACGGCC
>JADZBF010000468.1 GCA_020852215.1 Lysobacter sp.
CGGTCGGCTCGGATGCGGCCGGTTGGGCTTCGCGGCTATCGCGGCCGAAGCGAAGCTGGACGCGGCTGCGGACGCGGTGGGCCGCAAGCCGCGGCCGGCGAATGTGTTCGGCCGTGATCGGCGTCCTCTTTCCGCGTTCAGGTGAGACTGACGCCACGTCGAAAGTGTGACATTCTCGACCCTGTCAGTTCTTACAGGTATCGACTGTTCATGCGACCCATTAAGGTCGGCCCGAACGTGTCGAATTCACGGACAAAACAACAGGGGATGTGGAGTGTTAGATCGGTTACGAAGGTTTTTCGGTGGGAAACAGGCGCCTACGTCACAGGCGCTGCCGAATGGGGTACCGACGGCGGAACAACGACGCGGGGGTATGGGGATCGCCTACGATCCGAACTTGGTGCCCGCGCTCAAGAACGACCACAAAGTGCTGGTCCAGTTGTTCGGTCAGATTGGGGAGGCCGCAGATCGCGGTGATTTCAAGCAGATTCCGCAGATGCTGATGGCGTTCAAAGTGCACCTGGAGGGGCACTTGATTGCCGAGAACGTGCGGTTCTATAACTATGTCGAGAATTCGATGCAGGGCGACGTCGAGAACACGGCGTTGATCCGCAGCTTTCGTCGCGAGATGAACGCCATCGCGCGCGGCGTGGTCGATTTCGTCAAGAAATACCAATTGCCGGAATTCGATGCGGATCAGCGCGGCGAATTCATGGCCGACTATCGAACGGTCGGCGGCTTGTTGGGGCAACGGATCGAGCGGGAAGAGACCAGTCTCTACCCGTTGTATTCGCTATAAGGGGGATATTCGCCGTCGATCGGCGATGCTCCGAGGGTCGCACGCGGGACCCGCTCGACAGAGCGGTCGCTCGCGATGCGGCGCGCGTCGCGCCTCCGTGCGTCGGCGCGGAACGAACGTGAGCGGCGGGGATCGTGCGCATGATGCGCCGGGAACCGTCGAGGGTTAAGCGGTATCAAGGATGTATCGCGAAGAGGGCGCCGCGCGGACGCGCGATGCCCAAGGGGCCGGAGCCGATGCACGTCGGTTTCGGCGTCCGAACGGATCTATGGATGGCTTCGTTCGGACGTTCCTATTGCCATGCGACGTTCGTACAAGGAGAAGTGCCATGAAGAAGGAAGTGGATGCCGTTCTGACCCCCGGCATGCGCCGTATTCGCGAAAGTCTGGAAAGCCATCGAGTATTCGACGAGATCGTCGATATCGATAACTTGCGGCGATTCATGCAGGTTCACGTCTATGCAGTCTGGGACTTCATGTCCTTGGCCAAGCGACTGCAGCGCGATCTGACCTGCGTCGAGTTGCCGTGGATGCCGCCGGCGGATCCGGTGGCGGCCCGACTGATCAACGACATCGTGTTGGCGGAAGAAAGCGACATCGATGCTGATGGCCACCCGGCCAGCCATCTCGATCTCTATCTGACCGCGATGCGCGACGTGGGCGCCGACACCACGGAATTCGTTCGCTTCCTCGACGGCCTGCGCGCCGGGTTGTCGCTCGACGAGGCGTTCGAAGCCGCGGGCACGCCGCAGTTCGTTCGCGAATTCGTCGGCCACACGCTGAATACGGCCTTGAACGGATCCCTCCTCGAGACGATGGCTTGCTTCTTCTACGGCCGCGAAAACGTCATTCCGGACATGTTCCAAGGCCTGCTCGATCGCTGGGGCTTGAACGAAGACATCGCGCCGGGGTTCGTGTACTACCTCAAGCGGCATATCGAGCTGGACGGCGACACCCATGGACCGGCGGCGAGCCGGCTGGTCCAATCCCAACTCGACAAGCGCCCGAACGGCCTTGAAGAAGCGCGCGAGGCCGCACGCTTGGCGCTCAGCGCGCGCCGCGCGTTGTGGGACGGCGCGGCGCATTCGCTGCGCGAGCGCCATGCGCGCGATGCGAAGCAGATCGCGAGCGCGCCCGGTAAGCGCGCACAAGCTGTGGCCTGAGGTTCGCGCACGCGGGGGGCTTCGGCGGGTGGGCGCGGCCCATCCGCCGGGCTCTTCGGAAACGCGGCTACTGCCCGTTCGGCGGCTGGATCGAGATCGGATCGAGATATGATTGAGATCTGATCGAAAGCGATCGAGGCCCAATCGAGATGGCATGGACATCGGATCGCTCGAATCGACTCGTCCAAACGCGACGCGCGGCAAGCGGTCTCCCGAACGCGATCAGGCCGCTCGAGAAAAGATGATCTCGGGTACGTTGGCGATCATCGCGTCCGCGACATCGAGATTGTGCGCATCCACCGGAATTCGGAACGCCAAGCTCATCGTATGACCGATGCGTCTGGCTTCGCCGAGGCGTTCGACAGCCAAACCCATGCGTTTGAGCATTCGTTCGACCGGCGCGCTGGTCACGCCGACGATGGCTTCCGCGAGGTTGCGGTTGGCGAAGCGGATCATCTCCGCAAGAATCGTCGCGGGCACTTCGCTAAAACCGAATCCGCCTTGCGAGCAGCGCGGGCTGATCGCGAATCGACTGACTTCCCAGATATTTTCCGCCGAGGGCGCCGGTGCGCCATCGAGCAGATAAGGAAAAATATCGCGCAGCATGTTGGGCCCGCGCGTGGGCAACAAGCGACAGCAACCGATAGCGTCGAAATCGCCGTCGTGCGCGACGAGGTAGTAGGGGCCGATCAAATCGAACCAGTCGTGTTCGCGACCGTTTTCCGCGCGAACATCCCAGCCGAGTCGGCGGTGGAAGACATCGCAACGAAGTCTGTACATGCTATCCAGCAACGCCGCATGCAATCCGCGCTCGCCGGCGCGAGCGACCGTAATCGTAGGCATAGTCTCTCCGTATTTCGTTGGGGGGAGACATAGCTCAGCGCGGTCCTGTCAGGTCTTATAGCTGCTTGACCTTACAGGTTGATCGAAGTCCGTTTTCGCGTGGATGCATCGAATGACGCATCGATATCGTGTATCGATATGGCGCCTCTATCGACGCATCGATCGGCCTATCGAATCTCGGGTCGAATCGCGTATTGGGATCACGCGCGGATCGAGACGATCAGTCCCAAAGAAACGGCGCGTGCGATGGCGGCCTGACGTCCGCTGACGCCCAATTTCTGCATCGCATTCTGCAAATGGAAAATCGACGTGCGTTCGCTGATGTTCAGCAATTGGCCGATTTCCCAACTGGTTTTGCCCTCAGCCGCCCATGAGAGGCATTCGCGTTCGCGTTTGGTCAGCGCCGGCAGGTCGGCCGGCGTTTTCGAATAGCTGAAGCGGCGCGCGGCTTCGTGCGAGAAGTGCGCGAGCAGATGCAATTCGGGAAGCAGGTAGTCGAAATCCAGCGCGGTCAGGCTTCTCGAAGCGAACGACATCAAACCCCAACCCGTGCCGGGGCCGTGCAGCGGTACGCTCACGCCGTTGCGCAGCCCGAATTCGCTGGCCTCGCCGAACATCGTGCGGACCTTCAGCAACTGCGGATCGACCACGCGGCGCGGGGCGGCCAGGGCGTCTCGCCACGCCAGCGGGGTCGAATGGTCGTGGCAGTGGCTGATGATCGGATCGAGGCCGATGTAGTCCACGTCGAAATAGTGGCGCACCCATTCTTCGGGATACGTGCCCATCCGCAGTTGGTTGGGCGCGTCGGTCACCAAGGGCAAATCGACGGCGTAGAACCAGAAATCGACGCCGAGACGCTTCACGACACGGTCGATCGCATCGGAAAGGGCGTCCAACGATGGGCACTCACAGAGCGAGTGAAGCGTTTTGAGATCGAGCGGCGTCCTGGCTCTCATGCGGTGTTCCGTGGCTTCCCCAATGCCGTTCCTAAACCGGTCCCCTCGGCCCCGCGGCGTATCGTGTACGGCCGGATGTGGCGCGAGAGCGGATCGGCTTAAAATACCAAGATCGCGTCGTTCCCCACGGGCGCGGTACGGACGAGGTCGTGGCCTGCAGCGATATCGAGCGCCCCAAGCGTCGCTTTCGCCGAGCGGCCGTTCCGGACGCAGGTTACAACAAAATCTGTCGTTGTTGGCGGAAGCGTGTCTTTCATTCCGAAAAGCGAGGGTTCGATGAAGCTGGGTTCTTTGAAAGAAGGTGGTCGCGACGGGACGTTGGTGGTGGTGTCGCGCGATCTCGCCCGTGCGGTGCGCGCCGACGGCATCGCGCCGACCTTGCAACGCGCATTGGAAGACTGGACCAACACGGCCCCGCGTCTGAATGCATTGTCGGAAGCGCTGAATGCGGGCATCGCACCGGGCGCATTCGACCTGGACATGCGCCAATTGGCTTCGCCGCTGCCGCGCGCTTACGAATTCGTCGATGGTAGTGCCTATTTGCCGCACGTCGAGCGCGTGCGCCGCGCTCGAGGCGCAGAGGTACCGAAAAGCTTCTACTCCGATCCCTTGATGTACCAAGCGGTCAGCGCCGGTTTTTATGGCCCTCGCGATCCGGTGAAGGTGCCGAGCGAGGCGTACGGGATCGATCTGGAAGCCGAAGTCGTCGTGGTGACCGACGATGTGCCGATGGCGGCGACGCCCGAGCAGGCCGCCGCGCACATTCAATTGATTGGTTTGGTCAATGATGTTTCGCTTCGCAATTTGATTCCTGATGAATTGGCGAAGGGATTCGGCTTCCTGCAGTCCAAGCCGCGCTCGGCGCTGTCGCCGGTCTTGGTCACACCCGACGAGTTGGGCGAGGCTTGGCGCGACAACAAGGTGCATCTGCCGCTGCTCACCCACATCAATGGCGAGTGGTTCGGGGCGCCGGAAGCGGGTGTCGATATGCACTTCGACTTCGCCCAGCTCGTCGCCCATGCGGCGAAGACCCGGCCGCTCTCGGCCGGCACCATCGTCGGCTCGGGCACTGTGGCCAATGAGGACACCTCGCGGGGCGCCTCCTGTTTCGCCGAAAAGCGCACGGTCGAAACCCTGGAAACGGGCGCGCCGATCACCCCGTTCATGACGTACGGGGATACGGTGCGGATCGAGATGCGCAGCCGCAGCGGCGAGGACATCTTCGGCGCGATCGAGCAGCGGATCGAGCCGGCGGCCTGAGCGCCTGAGGTCGCTCGCAGGCGGCGCCGATCGGTGCGCGCTGCGCGCTGCGCGCTTGCCGCCGCCAAAACCCAGGCGCACTATCAGGTGCACTGTGAGGTGCATTATCTGGATTCGAGCGCGCGACGCGCTGGAGGCTGTATGACCGAACAACTCAAGCTCTACGGCTATTGGCGCTCCAGTGCGGCCTACCGGGTCCGCATCGCCCTGAATCTGAAAGGACTGGATTACGAAGATGTTCCGGTCGATTTGATCCGCGACGGCGGCGATCAGCTTCGGCCGGGCTACGAAACGACCCACCCGCAGCGGCTCATTCCGGTTCTGCAGCACGGCCATCGGATGATTCGTCAATCGCTGGCGATCATCGAATACATCGACGAAATCTGGTCCTCGCCGCCGCTGTTGCCGATCGAGCCGCGCGACCGCGCGCATACCCGCGCGCTGGCGTTGCTGGTCGCCTGCGACATCCATCCGCTCAACAATTTGCGGGTGATGCGCTATCTCGAACGCGAATTCGATGTGCAGCAGCCGGCGCGCGACGCGTGGATGCGGCATTGGATCGAAGACGGCTTCCGCGCCTTCGAGGCGATGCTGGTGGACGATCTGGCGCGCGGTACGTTCTGCGAAGGCGACACGCCCGGGTTGGCGGATTGTTGCCTGATCCCGCAGATCTACAACGCGCGTCGCTTCAAAGTCGATATGACCCCGTACCCGACGATCCGTGCGATCGAAGCCGAGTGCATGGCGTTGCCGGCCTTCGATGCCGCGCGTCCGGAAAACCAGCCCGACGCGCCATCGTCATAGCGTGCGCCTGTGGCGCACCGCTCCACGAGCGAACAATCTCCGGGCTCGCTCCCGCCGGTTCAAGCACTTGCGTGCTTGAACCGCGAGCGCGCCATTCTTGGCGCGCGGAAACTCCGCGTTATGTAGAGTCTCCTTAGAACCTATCTCAAAATCGGTGGAGAAACGGATCAGCTTGATATCGTCATTCCGGCGAAAGCCGGAACCCCGCTTTTCGTCCTGTTTTCTTAAGCGGGTTCCCGGCTTTCGCCCACTGCTGTCCGGAATAATTTCCGACTCTTTGCACAAAGCGTTGCAGGCCCTGGGTTTGAC
>JADZBF010000469.1 GCA_020852215.1 Lysobacter sp.
AGGCTGCGTGCGGTATCGCGGTCGCCCATGTCGAGATAGGCCTTGGCCAGATCGATGCGGGCCAATCCCGGCGGCGCGGGATTCAACGGCGCGACTTCGGCCGCGATGGCGGCCTCGTCGAGCGAGGCGGTCAGCGGGTCGTGCCAACGCGGCACCGCGGTGGACGGCGTCGACGGCATGGCGGCCGGCGTCTCGTCGATGGCTTTGGCGCCGCGGCTCCAGGCCGGTTCTACCGGCGGCACGGTGGGCGCCTCGCCCACGGCGAATGCGGCATCGGTCGCGTCGTCGTCGAAGGCGCGGGCGTCGAAAGCATGGGGATCGTGCGCACGATCGTCGGCGTCGCTCGCGGCTTCGGCAGCGCGGTCCGTCGTTAGAGCGGTAGCGCGATCGGCCGTGGCGGCCGCGAAGACCGGCGCGGCGGGTTTGCGTCGCAACCACCAACCCACGAGCAAACCCATCAGCAGCAAACCAGCGCCGATGCCCAGCCAGGGGCCGTAGCTCATCGTGGGTTCCGGCTGCTTCGCTGCGCTCGACGCAGCCGCGGCCGGCGCTGCGTTCGTGGACGCCAAACGCTGCTGCGCAGTGGCCAATTCGGTGTCTTTCAGCGCGATCAACTGTTGCTGCTTGGTCTGCAATTGCTCCAGCTCGGCGACCCGCGCTTTCAGTTCTTCGACCTCGGCGCTGCGCGCGGCCAGGGTTTCTTTGGTTTCCAACAATTCTTGTTCTCGCAGCATGTCGCCCTTACCCCCGGCGCTGATGCCGGATCGCGTTGCCGCCCGGGCCGCCGCGGATGCGCTGGCCGGAACGATTTCGAGTCGCGCCTGAGCCGCACGACGCCCGGCGTTGGCGGCAGCGGTCGCGCGGGGCGCGTCCGTTGTGGCGTCGTTGGTGGCCGTACCGACCACCGCAGGCGGCTGCGGCAGCGCCCGACGCGCGCCGCGCCACTGCGACATTTGTTCGCGCATCACCAGCGCGGCTTCGTCGGCGCTGTAGGACGCGATGGTGCCGCCATCGGGAATGCGCAGGACCGCGCCGGCTCGCAGCCGGTTGGCGTTGCCGCCGACGAAGGCTTCGGGATTGGCGCGCAGCAAGGCGACGATGGTTTGATCGAGGCTGTAGTCGCCGCCGAGGTCGGCCGCGATCCCGCCGAGCGTTTCGCCGCGCTGCACGCGGTGCGTATCCTCGGCCGAGAGCGACACGGCCGAAACCGGGGTGGCCGGCACCGATGCCACCACGGGCGCGGCTTCGGGCGCGGGCTCGGTCGCCGGCACATCGCTGGGCGGAAGCGGCACCGGAACCGGCGCCGAGGCTTCGAGCGGATTGTTCGACGGGGATGGATTCGTCGCCGTGGCGACCGCGGTCGCTTGCGGATTCAGCGGCACCGCCTGCGGCGCCGAGGCCTCCAGCGGGTTCGCGCTGGGGCCGACGACCGCGGGCTCGACCGGCCGTACCACGGTATTGGGATCGCCCAGCGCGACTTCGTCGATCGGCGGCTGCACCGGCGCGGCGGCGGTCTGCGGAGCATCGATCAGCGCCGAATATTCGCGCACCAACCGACCCTGCCCCCAGTCCACCTCGACCAGGAAGGTCAACAGCGGCTGTTGCACCGGCGCGATACTGGTGACACGCACGACCGGACGGCCGCGGGCATCCACCGCGACCGTGACCTGCAGATCGGAGACGATGCCGGTGGGCTGGGCCAAGCCGATCCGACGGAAGGTGTCAGGCGAGGCCAAGCGCGCCTGCAGGGCTTCGAGTTCGGCCGGATCGTTGGATACAACCGGGATTTCGGCCAACAACGGCTCGTCGCGCCGCGATTTGACCTCCATCTGGCCCAGACCCAGCGCCCACGCCGACAGCGGCGACGCGAACGCCGCCACTGCCAGTAACGCGCTAACTGTGACCCGCAAGTGTTTGATCACACTTGTCCCCCGATACGATGGCGCGACTGTATCCGGCTCACCGCCCCGGATGCGATGGCTGTCGCGGCCCCGTGCCCTCACGGCGCGCCTCACGCTTCGGCCGCGACCAACTCCGCCACCTGCACGGCGTTCAGGGCCGCGCCCTTGCGGATGTTGTCCGAGACCACCCACAGATTGACCGCGCGGGGGTGCGAGAGGTCGTCGCGGATACGGCCGACGAACACCGGATCGCGGCCCGAGGCATGCGTGACCGGGGTGGGATAGCCGCCCGGCTTGCGCTCGTCCACCACTTCCACGCCCGGGGCGTTCCGCAGCAGTTCGCGCACTTCGTCGGCGGTGATCTTCTCGCGGGTTTCGACGTTCACCGCCTCGCTGTGCCCGTAGAACACCGGCACCCGCACCGCGGTGGGATTCACCTGAATGCGATCGTCGCCGAGGATCTTGCGGGTCTCCCAGACCAGTTTCATTTCTTCCTTGGTGAAGCCGTTGTCGAGGAAGTCGTCGATGTGCGGGATCAGATTGAACGCGATCTGCGCCTGGAAGCGCTTCGGCTCGATGGCCTGGAAATTCAACAGCGCAGCGGTCTGCTTGCCCAACTCTTCCATGCCCGAGCGCCCCGCGCCGGACACCGATTGATAGGTCGCGACGTTGATGCGCTCGATGCCGACCTTGCGGTGGATCGGCCCCAGCGCGACCACCATCTGCATGGTCGAACAATTGGGGTTGGCGATGATGCCGCGCGGACGGTTCTTCACCTCGTCCGGGTTCACTTCGCTGACCACCAGCGGCACGTCGTCGTCGTAACGGAAGGCCGAGGAGTTGTCGATCACGACGGCGCCTGCGGCGGCGAATTTCGGCGCGTATTGCTTGGAAATCGAGCCGCCGGCCGAAAACAGCGCGATGTCCACGCCGGTCGGATCGAACGTGGCCAGATCGCGCACCATCACTTCATCGTTGCCGAACGCGACGTATTCGCCGGCCGAGCGCTCGCTCGCCAAGGCCACGATCTTGTCGATCGGAAATTTGCGTTCGGCGAGGATCGACAGCATCACCTCGCCCACGGCGCCCGTCGCGCCGACCACCGCTACATTGAATCGCTTGCTCATGCTGGTTTCACCTGATTCGGTTTTGTAGGAGCGCCGGAAGGCGCGACAGACGCTGCGAAGAAACGGTCGCGCCTTCCGGCGCTCCTACAAAGAAAAAAGAACTGGGTTGTGTCGTTGCTTCTACCGCTGCGGCGCGTCGCTGCCTGTGGGGGCGAAACCGGCGGCGCGCCGCTATCGTTTGGTGTCGGTGGTGGTGCTGGTTTCGGTGGCACTCTTGTCGGCGGTGTCGATCGCGCCGGGAATTCGCGGCGCAATCTCGCCCACATCGCCGCACTGCGCGCGGTGACGCAGCGCCTGATCCATCAGCACCAGCGCCATCATCGCCTCGCAGATGGGCGTGGCGCGGATGCCGACGCAGGGGTCGTGACGGCCGGTGGTGATCACCTCGACCTCTTCGCCCAACACATTCAGACCGCGGCCGGGCAAACGCAGGCTCGATGTCGGTTTGAACGCGACCGAGCACACCACCGGCTGACCGCTGCTGATGCCGCCCAGAATGCCGCCGGCGTGATTCGACAAAAACCCTTCGCGCGTCATCTCGTCGCGATGGAACGAGCCCTTTTGCGCGACCGCCGCGAAACCGTCGCCGATTTCGACGCCTTTGACCGCGTTGATCGACATCATCGCCGCGGCGAGGTCGCCGTCGAGCTTGCCGTAAATCGGTTCGCCCCAACCCGGCGGCACGCCGTCGGCGACCACCGTCACCCGCGCGCCGACCGAATCGCCGGACTTGCGCAAGGCGTCCATGTAGCGCTCCAGCGCCGGCACCTGCGCATCGATCGGCCAGAAAAACGGATTGCCCTCGACCGCATTCCAGTCGAACGCGCCGAGCGACGCATCGGGCGACACCTCGCCGAGCTGCGACAGATGCCCGCGCACGGTCACGCCGTAGCGCTCCGCCAACCATTTCTTCGCGACCACCGCCGCGGCCACGCGCATCGTGGTCTCGCGCGCGCTGCTGCGCCCGCCGCCGCGCGGATCGCGATGGCCGTATTTCTGCCAGTAGGTGTAGTCGGCGTGCGCGGGGCGGAACTGCGCGGCGATGTCGTTGTAGTCCTTGCTGCGCGCGTCGGTGTTGCGGATCAGCAGCGCGATCGGCGTGCCGGTGGTGCGGCCTTCGTAGACGCCGCTGAGAATTTCGATCGCATCGGTTTCGTGCCGCTGCGAGGTGTGACGACTGCGGCCGGTGGCGCGGCGCTCCAGGTCGTGCGCGAATTCGTCTTCGGAAATGGCCAGGCCGGGCGGGCAACCGTCGATCACGCAACCGATCGCCGGACCGTGCGATTCGCCGAAGGTCGTGACGCGCAGCAGATGGCCGAAGGTGTTCAATCCGCGCCCTCAGAACAACCCGGCGCTGGTCGACGCGGGCGCTGCCGATACAGACGGAGCCGGCGCGGCGGCAGACGTCGACGAACGAGCGCTTCGCGCATCGGCCAGTTGGCGAATACGGCCGTGATACGTGACCAGATCGCGACATTCCACCACGAACACGCCCATCTGCCCGACTTTGAATTCCACCCAGGCCAGGGGCAATTCCGGCAACAGGCGGCTCAATGCGCGCTCGGCCTCGCCCACTTCGCAGATCAGCACGCCGTCTTCGGTCAGATGCAGCGGCGCATCGCGCAGGATGCGCAGCGCCAAATCCAGACCGTCGTCGCCCGCGCGCAGGCCGAGTTCCGGCTCGTAGGAATATTCCTGCGGCAAGGCATCGGTTTCGGCGTTGGTGACGTACGGCGGATTGGTGACGATCAGGTCGTAATGTTCGCCTTGCAGGTCGGCGAACAAGTCCGACTTCACCAATCGAACGTTCTCGGCATGCAGACGTTCTTTGTTCTCGGCCGCCAGCGCCAAGGCGTCGTCGCTGATGTCCACCGCGTCCACCTGCCAATGCGGGTGGTAGTGCGCGGTGGCGATGGCGATGCAGCCGGAACCGGTGCACAGATCCAGCGCGCGGCGCACGTCGCGGTCGCCGATCCAGGGCTGGAAACCGGACGTGATCAGTTCGGCGATCGGCGAACGCGGCACCAGCGCGCGGGGGTCGGTCTTGAAGCTCAGACCCGCGAACCAGGCCTCGCCGGTGAGATAGGCGGCGGGCACGCGTTCCTCGATCCGACGCAGGAACAACCGCAGCACGTCTTCTTTTTCCGCCAGCGTCACCCGCGACTGGCCGTAAATCGGCGACAAATCGTGCGGCAAATGCAGCGCGTGCAAGACCAACTGCGTCGCTTCGTCGAGCGCGTTGTCGTAGCTGTGGCCGAAGGTCAGCCCGGCGGCGTTGAAGCGGCTGGCGCCATACCGGATCAGGTCGATGATCGTCTGAAGTTCGTCGGTCATGGCGGACGGGAAGCCTGAAATCGCGCGGATACGGCCGCGAAGTATAGCGGTCGCGCGGTTATCATGGCCGGATTATCGACGACCGTCCGAGAACCCCCGCGATGTTCAACCGCAAAACCCTGCTGATCCTGCTGGTCGCTTTGGCGACCGGGGCCGGTTTGATCGCCGCCGAATACTTCTACGGCCGCCAGGACTCGAAAGGTCCGGAACTGCAGACCGTGCGGCTGTTTCCGAAGCCGCGAGAGGTGCCCGCGTTCGAATTGCAGCAGTCCGATCGCACGCAATTGATCCCCGGCGAGTTGCGCGGCCATTGGACCCTGGTCTTCATCGGCTTCACCTTCTGCCCGGATATCTGCCCAACCACCTTGTCGGCGCTGGCGGGGCCGCAGAAACGCTGGGAAGCGCTGCCCGAAGCCACGCGCCCGCGCCTGCTGTTCGTTTCGGTCGACCCCGAACGCGACACGGTGGAGCGGATCGGCGAATACACCCATGCGTTCCATAAAGACACCTTGGCGGCGACCGCCGATACGCCGACGTTGGAGCGCTTCGTCAAATCGCTGTCGCTGGTCTACGCGAAAGTACCGCTGAGCGACGACGCCCCGCCCGACCAATACACCATCGACCATTCCGCCACGATGGTGCTGTTGGACCCGCAGGGACGGATGGCGGGCGTGATCCAGCCGCCGCTGGAGCCCAACGCGATCGCCCAGGACATGATCGCGCTGTCGCAGGCGGGTCGCTGATGGGTTTGGCGACCGCGTTCACCTACGTCCTGCCGCATCGGTTGCTGTCGTCGCTGGCGCGGCGGCTGGCGTATTCGCGCAACCGCGCGGTCAAGCAATGGCTGATCGACACGGTGACGCGGAAATTCGGCGTCGATCTATCGGAAGCCGCCGAATCCGACCCCACCGCCTACCCGACGTTCAACGCGTTCTTCACCCGCGCGCTCAAACCCGGCGCGCGCACGCCCGACGCCGATCCGAACGCGCTGCTGATGCCCGCCGACGGTCGCATCAGCCAATGCGGCGACATCGTCCAAGGCAGCATTTTCCAGGCGAAAGGCCATTCGTTCACGGCGGCGGAATTGCTCGGCGACGAAGCGGCGGCTGCGCCCTTCGCCGATGGCGTGTTCGCGACGGTGTATCTGTCGCCGCGCGATTACCATCGCGTCCACATGCCGTGGTCGGGCACACTGCGCGAAACCGCGCATGTCCCCGGTCGCTTGTTCAGCGTCGGCACCGACGCGGTGAACTCGGTACCGGGCCTGTTCGCGCGCAACGAGCGCTTGGTCTGCCACTTCGATACCGACTTCGGCCCGATGTGTCTGGTGATGGTGGGCGCGTTGTTGGTCTCCGGCGTGGAAACCGTTTGGAGCGGCGTCGAAATTCCCGCCTACGGCGACCGCATCCAGCGCAAGGACTACCGCGGCAAGGGCATCGCGCTCGAACGCTTCGCGGAAATGGCGCGCTTCAACTACGGCTCCACCGTGATCGCGCTATGGCCGAAGGGTGTCGCGACGCTTTCGCCCGAGTTGCAAGCCGAACGGCCGGTGCGGTTGG
>JADZBF010000470.1 GCA_020852215.1 Lysobacter sp.
TCGAGCGTGACGAAGAGGATGTCGTGACTGCCGACGATCTCGTGCATGTTCAACGTCGGCGCGGCGGATCTAAGCATGCGCGGCCTGCGCCTTCGTCAGCGTCGACATCAGCACCCGCCGACCGATCCACGAGGCCTGATCGTCGTAGGTTCCGGCGCCGTCCCAGGCCGTCGCGCCCGGCAGCAAATCGCCGAACGCGTTGGCTTCGATCACGATGGCGCGCTCGCGGGTCGGAATCAGATCGAAGCCGATGCTGCAGGCGTTCGGGAACGCAGTGGCGGCATTCCGCACCGCTCGCACGACGCGTTGCTTCGCCTCGGTGTCCAACACATCGTCGATCGCGACGCGGCGATTGCCAAGATGCAGGTTCGTCATCGGGTGCGCGGCGGCGCGCGCGACCCATTGCCGCGGTTCGCCGGCTGTACCCACCACACGCAGATCGAAATGCGCGCCACCGACGGTGCGCGGTTTCGAGACCCAGGCTTCGGCATACGCGCCCTGCATCCCGATCGCGTCGATCAGCGCTGCGATCTCGCGCGAATCTTCGTAGCGTTTCGGTCGCAAGGTGTTGAAGAGCCGAACCGCGCCGTTCTCGCGGACCAGTGCTGCGCTCGTGTACGCGCATTCGCGTCCGTCGCGATGCCGGCGATAGGCGACGACGCCGGCCGCCGACGATCCGTAGCGCGCTTTCAGGAACGCCCGATCCGTTCCGGCCGCGTCCATCCGTTCGCGGAACTCCGCATAGCGTTCGACGCGCCCGAACAAGGCCGGCGTGTGCGCGCCGATCGCGTCCAAACGGTGCTGGCATTCCAGCTTGTCGCACATCGCGAGGATCGCTTGCGGCGCGTTGAACCATACGATGTCGGGCGAGGCCGCCCCCAGCCGATGCAGCAGATCGGCGAAGCCGGCGAACCACAGCGACTGGTGCGCGAATTCGCCGTGCGCGAGCGGCGCGGGCGGCGGGCCGCGTTCGCCGCCGCAGCGCCAACCGTGTCGGATCAGCGCGTCGCGCAGCGGTGTGGAATCGCCGGGCGAATCGATTTTCGCGCCGCCCTGCGCATGCTCGCGCAGACGCGCGACGACGGCGTCCGGGTCGCGCAACGCCACGCTCCAATCGATCACATCGACGGCTGCGGCCAGCCCGGGACTGCGCGATTCGGCGGCCGCGAGCAAATGCCGCGTTCGCCGATGGTCGGCCTGTCCAATCAGGATCATTCGCGACCACCGGCGAGGGCGAGGATAGACATCCGCAGACGTCGCTTACTCGGCGACTTCGACGTAACGATCGCCGTCGGTTTCCTCGGCGTCCTGCGGGTCGTCGAGCACGACGCGGCAGGGCAGGGATTTCAATTTCTTCTGCAGATCGTCGCTGATGTAGTGATGACTCAAATCCAGCGTTTGCAGACCTTTGAGATGCGGGCTGTCCAACAACGCCTGTGCGCCCTCGTCGCCGATGGTGCCCATCGACAGATCGAGTGTCTTCAGTTGGCCCAGCCACGGCTGCTTGGCGAGATGCGCAGCCAGCGCGTCGCTGATCTGCGCGTTGCGCAGGCCCAAGTACTCCCAGCGCTCGGGTTTGATCGCCGCCAGCAGCTTCTCGTAGGTGCCGACATCGCCGTCGAAGCCGTAGTTGTCGTCGCCGAGCCACAGTTCCAAGCGATGCAGCCCAGGCAAGGTCGAACCGGCGATCGCATCGACGATCGCGCTCGGCAAGCCGCCGCACTCCACCGCGAATTCCTCCAGGAATTCGTGGGCGATGGGTTTCAATTCGAGCTGCGTGCTGCCGCGGATGCGCAGCACCTGCAGCATCGGGAACGCATCGAGCAGGGCGTTGTAGCCGCCGCACTGGATGATCCAGGAAATTTCGCAGTCTTCGTAGGTCATATCCCCGATGAACAGCGCGCGCAAGGCGCCCAGTTCGCCGCGACGCTCGATCAACATGTCGAGGTATTCCTGCGGCGATTCGTCGTGCGCTTCGCTCCACGCGCCGATCACCAACGCGTCGAGCGACGATGTGTCGATTTGCGCGAGGAACGCCTCCAACAGTTCGCGCTGGCTTTCGGCGGAATCGTAATCCTGCGTCAATCGATACACCGTCGTGCGCACCGAGGCCGGATCGGCGATGGTGTGGCCCATGCGAAATTCGACGACGGGTTTGCCGAAGAAGCGGTCTTGATTCTGGTTGACGGTCATACGGAGTCCTTGTGCGAAATGTATGGGAGGGAGCGATATCGATGTTGGGTGCGATTATCGTTGCGTCGTGGACGCGCGTTCGGCCACCGCTTCCGCCTCGCGCCATGCGCGCAGCAGATTGCCGCCGAGAATTTTTCGGATATCCGCATCGCGATAACCGCGCGCCTGCAGGCCGGCGATCAGGTTCGGGAAGTCAGCGACGGTCTTGAGCCCGTCGGGCAGGGCGCCGCTGACGCCGTCGAAATCCGAGCCGATGCCGATGTGATCGATCCCGACCAGTTTCACGCCGTAATCGATTTGCTCGAGCACGCGTTCGATCTCGGTCTTCAGCGGCGGATGGGTGTCGTCCCAATGTTTGTCGAAGGCGTTGAAGTCTTCCAGCGGCTCGCCCGCGGCGGCGTGCGCGGCGTTGCGGCGATTGAACTCGGCGGCGGCGGCGAAATACGCCTGCGTTTGCGCCGCGGACGCGGGATCGACGAAGGGATTGCCGAAGGGAATCTGGATCACACCGCCTTTCGCGGCGATGGCCTTGGCCAGTTCATCGCTGAGATTGCGCTCGAA
>JADZBF010000471.1 GCA_020852215.1 Lysobacter sp.
CCACCGCGCTGGACATGGCGCTGTGGATGGAATCCGACCGCATGGGCCATCTGCTCGGCGCGATCGACCAGAAAACGCTCGACGAACAACGCGGCGTGGTGCAGAACGAAAAGCGCCAGGGCGAGAACCAGCCCTACGGCCAGGTCTGGACTTTGCTCGGGAAGGCGATGTACCCCGAGAGCCATCCGTATCACCACTCCACCATCGGCTCGATGGCCGATCTCAACGCCGCATCCCTCGAGGACGTGAAGAACTGGTTCCGGACGTGGTACGGCCCGAACAACGCGGTGCTGGTGCTGGCCGGCGATATCGACCTGGCCACCGCGAAAGAAAAGGTCGCGAAGTATTTCGGGCATATCCCGGCCAGCCCGACGATGGCGCAGCCCAGGATCGACGTGGCGCCGCTGAAGGCGAATTCGCGCAGCGCCATCGCCGACAAAGTGCCGCAGGCGCGCGTGTATCGCGTGTGGAACGTGGCGCAGACCGGCACCGCCGACGCCGAACGCCTGCAATTGCTGTCGCAGATTTTCGGCGGCAGCCGGTCGTCGCGTCTGGACCAGCGCCTGCTGTTCAAGGATCAGCTCGTCGACAGCATCAGCGCCGCGACCTACACCTCGCAGCTCGGCTCCAACTTCCTGATCAACGCCACGGTGAAGAAAGGCGTGGACCCGGCGACGGTCGAGGCCGCCATCGACGAAGAGCTGAAGAAACTGCTGCGCGACGGCCCCACCCAGGCGGAACTGGATCAAGCCCGCACCGCGATCAAGGCCGGCTTCATCCGCGGCATCGAGCGCATCGGCGGTTTCGGCGGCAAAGCCGACGTGCTGGCCGAGTGCGCCGTGTACACGCGCGATCCCGGTTGCTTCCGCGCGTCGCTGAAAACCATCGATACCGCCACCCTCGCGCAGATCAAAACGACCGGCAACACGTGGTTGGGCGCCGGCAAGGGCAGCCACACGCTGGTGGTGACGCCGGGCGAACGCACGCCGCTGCCCGAAGACCCCGCGGTCGAACCCGCCGCGCTGACCTTGCCGCCGGTCGATCCGAAATACAAAACCACGCCGAGCACGGTCGATCGCAGTCAAGGCGTGAAGGTGCCCGACACCTTCCCCGAACTGAAATTCCCGACCCTGCAGCGCGCGACGCTGAAGAACGGCACCCGCGTGGTGCTGGCCGAACGCCACGACATTCCGGTCGTGCAGATGAACTACATGTTCTCCGGCGGCTTCACCACCGACCGCGGCGGCAAACTCGGCACGTCGAGTTTCGCGATGGGCATGCTCGACGAAGGCGCGGGTCAATACGACGCCATCGCCTTCGGCAACCGCGCCGAAGCGCTGGGCGCGAACATCGGCGCCAGTTCCGGTTTGGACGGCGCCGGCGCGACGCTGTCGGCGCTCAAACAAAACCTCGACGCATCGATCGGACTGTGGGCGGACATGCTGCGTCGCCCGCGCTTCGACGCGGCCGAAGTCGATCGCGTGAAGGCGAATTGGATCGCCGGCATCGCCCAGGAAAAAGCGCGGCCCAACAGCGCCGCGATGCGCGTACTGCCGCCGCTGCTGTACGGCGAAGGCCACCCCTACGCCATTCCCTTCAGCGGCACCGGCACCGAAGACGCGATCAAAACCTTGAATCGCGACGACCTGGTCGCCTATCACAAAGCCTGGGTGCGTCCGGAAGGCGCCACGCTGAACGTGGTCGGCGACACCACGCTGAAAGAACTCGTGCCCCTGCTCGAGAAACATTTCGGCGATTGGAGCGGCGAAGGCGACGCCCGCGCGAGCGTCTCGGTTCCGCAAGTCGCGCTGCCCAAGAAGCCGCGCGTGTTCCTGATCGACCAACCCGGCGCGATCCAAGCCAACATCTACGTCGGCCAATTGGCGCCGCCCACCGCCGACCCCGGCGCGATCAAGTTCGACATCGCCAACGCGGTGTTGGGCGGCGAATTTTCCTCGCGCTTGAATATGAATCTGCGCGAGGACAAACACTGGGCCTACGGTTCGTACAGCTCGGCGTCGAACGCGCTGGGTCAGCGCCCGTGGATGGCGTTCGCGGCGGTGCAGATCGACAAGACCGCCGACTCGCTGAAGGAACTGCGTCGCGAAATCTCCGAGTACGCCAGCGGTAAAGCGCCGCCGAAGCCGGAGGAAGTGGCGAAGATCCAAGCGACCGAAATCCGCGGTTTGCCGGGTTCCTACGAAACCGCCAACTCGGTGCTCGGCACCTTGACCGGCCTCGTCCGCTACAACCGCCCCGACGATTACGTGTTCCAGCGCAAGGCGCAAATCGAATCGCTCGACGTGGCGCAGGTGAAAGCCGCCGCGGCGACGATCGATCCCGACGCGTTGACGTGGGTGGTGGTCGGCGATCTCAAGCAGATCGAAAAAGCGGTCCGCGCGCTGAAATTCGGCGAAGTGAGCATCGTGGACGCCGATGGCAAACCCGTGAAGAAGTGATGCGACGAGGCGCGGCTGCACCGTGCGCTTGCGACGATCCACCGATGCCCGCCATGATGGCGGGCATCGCATTTCGGACGACCGCATCGGAGGACCGACGATGAACGATTTCCGCGGCTCACGCTCTTTTCCGACCATCGCGCTCATTCTCGCGTCCGCGCTCGCACCCAGCGGCTGCACCTGGGTGTCGATGGCGCCCGGCGCATCGAAAGTGCGCGTGGTCGAGACCGCGCCGTCGGGCTGCGAGCGTCGAGGCGAAATCGAAGTGTCGGTGAAGGACAGCATCGCCTTCTACGAACGCAATCGCCTGAAAGTGAAGGACGAATTGGAGACGCTGGCGCGCAACGAAGCGCCCGGACTCGGCGCCGACACCGTCCAGGCCACCGCGCCGCCTGCCGACGGCGCGCAGCGTTTCGTCGCCTGGCGTTGCGCGCGGTGAGCGAACGCAAAAGCGGCAAGCAACGGCGCGAGGAGATCCGGCGCAAACGCGTCGAGCGCGCCGAACGCTTGCAGCGCGATGCCCAAAGCCCCGATGTCCGTTGGACGCAACGCGGCGATGGCGCGGGCGAAGCCGGCGTCGAACCCGCCGACCGCGATGTGCTCGCTCGCCTCAACAACCCGTACGCGACGCTGCCCGATCGCTACATCGACACCGTGTTCGAATGCCGCGATTGCGGCGAACAGCAGGTGTGGACCGCGAAGCAGCAAAAGTGGTGGTACGAAGTCGCGCAAGGCGCGATCGACAGTCGCGCCGTGCGCTGCCTGCCGTGTCGGCGCAAACGCCGCGACGCGCAACGCGCACCCGGCGCGGATCGCTTGCGCGAGACCTGCGAGCGCATTCGCGCGCTCGGCGAACGCGCGCCCGACACCGCCGCGCGCGAAGCGATCGACGCCGCGCTCGCCGACAAATGGTGGGGCGTGCGCACCGTGGCGATCGGCGTGTTGGGGCGCTGGGGCGACGCGCAGGCCGTCGCGCGCCTGAAAGCGCTGGTCGATGCCGGCGAAAGCGCGAAACGCTGGGGCGATTGGGCATCGGAAGGCCGCCGCGGGGCGCTGAAAGCACTGGGCGAATGCTTGCCCGCATCGGAAATACCGTGGGCGCTGGCGGTGTGTCTGCAGCGCGACAACGCGTGGCCGCTGCCCACGCGGCTCGCGCCTTTGCCGCTGCCCGAATTCTGGCAAGACGTGTTCGCGGAAGAATGGCGACGCAACGATCCCGCGCGACTGCAGCGCTTGACCTGGCTGCTGCGCGGCACGCGCGCCGACATCGCGCAACAGACGCGTTGGCGAAACGCGTTGACGCAACACGAACACAAACTCGTTCGCCAAGCCGCGCTGTATGCATGGCGCGATGTCGACGATCACGCGAACGCAGCATCGCGGTAGAACCCTTTCGCTCGATTCGACAAGCGGGAAACATGCCTTTTCCCTTCTCCCCGCAAGCGGGAAACATGCCTTTTCCCTTCTCCCCGCAAGCGATGCGTGTTCTTTTCCTTCTCCCCGCAAGCGGGGAGAAGGTGGCGCAACGCGCCGGATGCGGGGCCGGCGGTACGCTTGATTCGCGTGCTTCCGACCGTGCGTATCAAGCCATACGTGAAAGGCGCCCCTCACCCGGCCTTCGGCCACCCTCTCCCCGCACGGCGGGGAGAGGGATGAAAGAAGG
>JADZBF010000472.1 GCA_020852215.1 Lysobacter sp.
GCGTTCGACCAATCGCCGAGTTTGTCCTTCAGGCGCATCAGCCGGAATGCGTTTTTCTCGCCATCGGGCAAGCGTCGCGGCATCAGCAGGCACGTCAAACCGCCGGGCGCTTGCGCCAACACCAGGAAGCCATCGCACATCGGCGCGGAGAAAAACCATTTGTGGCCGGTCAACGCGTATTCGCCGTCGCCCGCGAGCGGCGCGGCGACGGTGGCGTTGCTGCGCACATCGCTGCCGCCCTGGCGCTCGGTCATGCCCATGCCGAGGGTGACGCCGGTTTTCTCGACGATGGGAATGTCGCGCGGGTCGTACGCGCCCGAGACCGCCTTCTCCACCCAATCGCGCAGCGAAGGCACGCGCCGCAGCGCGGGCACCGCGGCATGGGTCATCGTCAACGGACAGCCGCTGCCGGGCTCGACTTGATGATGCAAAAAGCACAACGCCGCGCGCGCGACGTGACCGCCGATGAGTGGGCCGGTCCATTCCGGCGTTTTCCACGCGTGCGGCGCCCACGACAAACCGACCATGCCGTGCGTGATCGCTGCGGACATGACCTGGTGATACGCCGGATGGAATTCGATGCGATCGATGCGATGGCCAAAGCGATCGTGCGTGCGCAAGCGCGGGCGATCGCGATGCGCGTCCCAACTCGCCGCGTACAGCGCATCGCCGACCAAGCGGCCATACGCCGACAGCGTGGCGTCGAAGCCTTCTCCGCCCTCGCGCACCACCGCTTCGCGCAACGCGGCGTCGCCGTGCCACAGGTCGCGCGGCGCGAATTCGGGCGGTTGATTGACGATGGCGAACGGGTGGATCGCGTGCGGTTCGGCGGACGATTCGGCGCCTCGATGACCGGCGCGCGCGTTCGCGGTGGACGGACTGTCGGACATCGGGATCGCCCTCGCCTCGGGGGAAGCGGGCTCACTCTAGCAGTTTCGCGGCGCACACAAAGAGCCCCGCCTGAGCGGGGCTTTCGGAATCTTTCTTGTCGGGGAGCGCGTTCGGAGATGCCTCGAACGCGCGACTCGAAAAACGCGCACGCGGCGCGTTTTCGAAGACCGCTCGCTTACGCCACCGGCGTGACGCTGGCGGCTTGCGCGCCCTTCGGCCCGGTCGTGACCTCGTAACTCACGCGCTGCCCTTCTTGCAGACTGCGGAAGCCTTTGGCGCTGATCGCGGAGAAATGCACGAACACGTCGGCGCTTCCGTCTTCCGGGGCGATGAACCCAAATCCCTTTGCATCATTGAACCACTTCACTGTTCCGTACGGCATATTCCTCGAACCTCGTCTGGTGTTGGCCTGAGTGTTGTGCATCCGCGCACGGGGCCTCGCACCCCGGCGCAGGCGGAGTATGCCTGAGCGGATCGGCCTTGCAAGAGGGCGGGCGAGGCGGCCTGAGACGTCGGCCAGGACGTCGGCCCGGACATCGCGACGCGGGCATGGTCGACGACCGACGCTCAGCCGCGCTGCGTCGCGTCCACCAGCATCGCATCCAACAACGGCGCCAATCCGGCGCTGGCGGCGTCGACATTCGCCAACACCTCGGCGAGCGTGATCTGCTCGTCCGGGTCGGGGCCGGCGCCGGCCGCCCAGTTCGCCACGATCGCCAAACAGGCGTAATCCAAGCCCAATTCGCGGGCCAACCCCGCTTCGGGCATCCCGGTCATACCGACCAGATCGCAGCCGTCGCGACGCATGCGCGCGATTTCGGCTTTCGTCTCCAAACGCGGCCCCTGGGTGGCGCCGTAGCAACCGCCGTCGACCACCGCGACGTTCGCCTTCGCGGCGGCGCGCAGAATTTCGGCGCGCAGGCTCGGCGTGTACGGGTCGCCGAAATCGACGTGCAGCACATCGGTGCCCTGCTCTTCGCAGAGCGTCGACACGCGCCCCCAGGTGTAGTCGATCACTTGATCCGGGCAAGCCAACACGCGCGGGCCGAAGCGCTCGCCGATGCCGCCGACGGTGTTCAACGCCAATACGCGGCCGGCGCCGAGCGCTTTGAGCGCGGCGAGATTGGCGCGGTAGTTGATTTTATGCGGCGGCACCGAATGGCCTTCGCCGTGACGCGCGAGGAACGCGACGCGACGACCGGCGAGCGTGCCGATGCGCACCGGTCCGGACGGCGCGCCGTAACGCGTGACCGGCTGATGACTTTCCACGTGCTCCAACGCGGCCAATTTGTATAGGCCGGTACCGCCGATGATGGCGAGCGCGATGTCGCTCATCGTCACTCCTTCAACGCATAAATCGCGGGCAAATTACGGCCTTGTTCGCGGTAATCCATGCCGTAACCGAAGACGTAACGGTCCGGCACCTCCACGCCGATGTAGTCGGCTTCGATGTCGTCGACGCAGCGGTCGTGAATTTTGCGCGCCAGCACCGCGACGCGCACGTCGGCGGCGCCTTGATCTTCGCACCAGCGTTTCACCGCCAACAACGTGTGGCCTTCGTCGAGAATATCGTCGGCGAGCAGCACGCGACGCCCGCGCATCGGCGTCGCGGGGCGATGCAACCACGCCAACCCGGAACCGGACGTGCTGCCGCGGTAGCGCGTGGCGTGCAGGTAATCGAATTCCATATCCAAACCGCGTTCGCCCAACGCGAACGCAAGTTGCGCGGCGAACGGCAAGCCGCCGTGCATGATCGTCACGTACAGCGGCGGCGGCTCGAGCGTGCCGTCTTCGGCGACGACCGGATCGGGATAATCCGCGCGGACCGCATCGGCGATGCGCGCGATCGCGGTGTCGAGCATGCGGCGATCGAACAACAGATCGGCATCGCGCAGCGCTTCGGCCAAACGCGGCGCGGTCATGCCGCCGCTCCGCTGATCGCGGCGCCGCTGAGCGGAACGCCACTCGGCGCATCGTTCGCATCCGCGCCGCCCAGTTCCGCCGCCAATCGCGCTTGCGCGCCGTCGTAACGCGCATCGGCCATCAGCGCATCCCACGGCATCGCGCCGCGCCCCATCAGGCCGGTCAGCGCATGCGGATCGAAGCGACGCCCCGCGACCGCCGCCAACGACTCTTCCACCAAATCCGGATGACACACCAGCACCACATCGCAGCCCGCATCCAAATGCGCATCGATGCGCTGTTGGATGCCGCCGGCCGAAAACGCCGCCGCCATCCCGATATCGTCCGAAAACACGATGCCGCGAAATCCCATCTGCTCGCGCAGCACGGTGCGAATCCAAAACGGCGAATAGCCCGCGGGTTCCGGCGCGACCTGCGGATACACCACATGCGCCAGCATCACCGCCTCGGCGCCCGCCTCGATCCCCGCGACGAACGGCACCAGATCCAGCGCGCGGATCGCCTCCAGCGAGCGGTCGTCCACGGCGTCGTCGAAATGCGTGTCTTCGCGCACCGAACCGTGACCGGGAAAATGCTTGATCGTCGCCGCCATGCCGGCGCTGTGCATGCCGCGCACATAGGCGCGCGCGAATTCGGCCACGATCTCGGGGTTTTCGGAGAACGCGCGATCGCCGATCGCCAGATTGCCGCGCCCCAAGTCCACCACCGGGGCGAAACTCAAGTCCACACCGGTGGCGCGCACTTCGCTAGCCATCAGCCAAGCGTGCTCTTCGGCCAAGGCCAATGCGCGCACAGGGTCGGCGGCGTACGCGCGACCGAACCGCTCCAACGGCGGCAAATCGCTGTAGCCCTCGCGAAAACGCTGCACACGCCCGCCTTCTTGATCCACGCAGATCAATTGCGGACGCGGCGTCGCGTCCCGAATCGCGGCGCACAATTCGGCGGTCTGCGCTTTCGAGACGAAATTGCGCTTGAACAGAATGACGCCAACGCAACCGTCATGGCGCAGCCAGTCGCGCTCGCGCGCGGTGAGTTCGGTACCGGCGACGCCGATCACAAGCATGGTGTGGACTCCAGATCGGCCGCGGCGCGTTCGTGCTCGCTCCATTGCGAATACGGGCGCGAGGCCAGAGCGAGATTGTAATAGCGCAGGCTGTCGGTGACTTCCATGCCCAACCAATCGGGCCGTTCGAACCACTCGTCGCCGGAGGACAATTCGATCTCGGCGACGATCAAACCGGCATTCTCGTCGAGGAATTCGTCGATTTCCCAGCGATGACCGCGATGATCGAGCAGATGCCTGAATTTGCGGATCAAACCGCCGACGCACAACGAGAGCAACTCCTGCGCATCGGCGAGCGGCAACGCGTAGTCGAATTCCTGACGGGTGTGGCCGGCCTCGCGCGATTTGATGTTCAGGCGCGCGTCGGCGCCTTCGACCCGCACCCGCACCGAGGCGCGCTGCCCGCCGATATCCATGGCGCGCTGATCGTTGATGTAGCCCTGCGCCATCGGCACCGAGTCGTGGATGCCGGCGCGCCAAGCGTCGCCGACCACCAGGAATTTACGTTCGATCTCGATGCCCATGGCCTACGCCGGCTGCTTGCGGCCGTGGATTGTAGCCCGCCCCCGCGCCATGCGTCGGGCCGTGCGAAAACTGCGACATCGACGCATCGGCGGCGACGCGCACGCGTGATAGCATGAAACCGTTGCACCTTGCGATTAACGGTAACGTAACAATTTCCCCCGGCCAAACGTACCGCATCGCCGTCGTGGCATCGGCCCCAACGCGCGAACGCATCGACCACAGGATCACGCCATGAGCAGTGGACAACACCCGGAAGGCAACGCTCCCCTGCCTTCGTTCGCGGACCTCGATCCGCGCGCGACGCCGCAAGACACGTCCGAGCGAGAAGCCAGCCCGATCGAAGTGCTAGTCGAAAGCTTCGACGCCTCCGCGCTGGATGTCGGCGATCCCGATCAACTGATGGACGCCGGTCTGGTCGGCTTGGTGGTGACCGCCGGCGAACGCAAACTCTCGCGCGGCGAACTGGCGCGATTGATCGCCGCGCGTCGCCGCGGCAACGACGGTATCGACGACGAAACGCCGGAGCAAGCGCAGGCCAGAGTCGCGCAATATCAACAACCTGTGCAGTCGTACGACGAGCAACTGTCGCGCAACGCGCACATCGCCGCGAACGCACCGGACGCGCGCTTCGCCTACGACGATGCGCAAGCGAACGCCGACAGCGACAGCGCGAACGGCAGCGGCGGCAGCGCGCGCTTCGAGAAGGCTCAGGCCGTCGATACGGCCGCGAACGACGCCTCGACCAACCGCGCTTCGAA
Source organism: Lysobacter sp. (assembly GCA_020852215.1). GTDB lineage: Bacteria > Pseudomonadota > Gammaproteobacteria > Xanthomonadales > Xanthomonadaceae > Lysobacter_I. Next base: position 5,161 of record JADZBF010000472.1, read on the forward strand.
CGGCACTACCGGTCAACGCGTCGAATACAACGCCGCAACCGAGGCCGCCTCGAGCGCGGACGCCGCGGCCTCGTCGTCGAGCGGCGGCGGCATGCGCGTCGAACGCGCGCCGACCGATCCGAACGCCAATACCGCGCAGAACGGCGCGAAATCGAATTTCACCGACGCCACCGACGCAAACGCCTCCGCGAATGCCAGCGGAACCGCGAACGCGAGCGGCACGACCTCCAGCGCGGCATCGGGCGCATCGAGCGCTTCCTCCGGCAGCGGTACCGGCGGCGGCATCCGCATCGAGAAGGTCGAAGCCAACGCCAATCAGGCCGGCGCTTCGGGCAAGAACGGCGCCACCGACGCCACCGGAGCGGCGAACGCCAGCGGAACCAACGCCTCCGGCACGGCGACATCGAGCGCATCGGCGGCGAGTTCCGCCGCTGCGGCGGGTGCCGCGGCCGGAGCCGCTGCGGGAGCCGCATCCTCCAGCGCCTCGGGTTCCGGCAGCGGCACCGGCGGCGGTATCCGCATCGAAAAAGCCGACCCCACCGCCGCTCCGGGCGCCGCGAATACCGGCAAGGACGGCAGCGCTGCGAACGCCAGCGGTACCCATTCCGGGACATCCGGCACAAACGCTACTGGTACGGGCACCACCGGTACGGGCACCGCTGCCGCCAGCGGAACCGCATCGGGCACGAGCGGCACGGCCTCCGGCAACGCCAGCGGCGGCACCGCCGGCGGCACCAAGA
>JADZBF010000473.1 GCA_020852215.1 Lysobacter sp.
AAATTCAACACGACCCAACGACCGCGACGGCTCGCCAACTCGTACATCGCGCCATCGAGCAGGGCGATGCGCAGCGTCGGCGAATCGCCCACGGCATCGGCGATATTAGCCGCCGGTTCCGATGTCGATTCGGACGTCGATTCGGCGCCGGGTTCCGCGGCGGGCTCGGTCGCGGTTTGCGGGGCCTGCGCGCTCGGTGCGGACTGCGGCGCATCGTTGGCGTCGCGCTTGCAGCCGGACAACGCGACGATCGACAACAAGATCGCGCACAGCGGCGCCGCGGATGGCAGACGTGTCATTCCGAATGTTCCTTGCGATAAACGCCCGCGACCGGGCGGCGCAGCAGATCGCGCAGCGGTATGCGCAGATCGTCCAATGCGGCGACCGCGGCTTCGCCCAGCGCATCGTCGCGCGCGGGCAACCACGCTTCGGCGATGGGGATGCGCAGATGACAGGTTTCGTACAGATCGGCCAGCGACACGTCGTCGAGATCGCGCGCGAGCAGCCATTCGCCGGATTCGGCGCGACTGAGCACGCGGGCGCCGCTGAGTTGGCTGAGCATCTGCTGCACCAACGCGTCGGTCAGCATCGGCTCCGAGCGACGAATATCGTCCAAATGCAGGCCTTTGCCCTCGCCGCGCGCTTCTTGAAAACGACCGATCAAGCGCAACAAGCCGTAGAGTTCGTAGCCGACCGGCAAACGTTGGGATGCCGGTTGATAGCGGAATGCCGACAGCGACGAGGCCAGCGATGCGCCGAGCAGGATGGCGATCCAACTGAAGTAGATCCAGCCCATGAAAATCGGAATCAGCGCCAGCGCGCCATAGATTTTTTGATACGTGGCGAACCCGCCGAGATACAAACCGACGCCCCATTTGACCGCTTCGATCACCACAGCCGCGAGCGCGGCACCGATCATCGCGAAACGCCATTGGATCGTGCGATGCGGCACCACGCGATAGACCAAGGTCAACGCCAACCATTCGATCAGGATGGGACTGATGCGCAGCAACCACGTTTCCAGCCATTGCCCGGGCGCGGTGTTGAACACCGACAGCGCGAAGAACCGCGCGGACATCGCGAGACTGGCGGCGGCGAGCAGCGCACCGAAGGTCAGCACCGTCCAATAGACCAGGAGACGGCCGAATTTCGGCCGCGCGGTCGGTACGCGCCAGATGCGGTTGAACGCGGCCTCGATGCCATTGAGCGTGATCAGCAACGACACCACCAGCACGATCACGCCGACCGCGGTGAGTTGGCCGGTGTTCTTCGACAACTCGCGCAGATACGCCTCGACCTCGCGCGCGGACGAGGGCACGAAATTCGCGAAAATATAGTGGCTGAGCTGGTCGCTCCACTGGTCGTATACCGGGAACGCCGACAGCACGCCGAACACCACCATGCTCAGCGGCACCAGGGCAAAGGCGGTCGTGAACGACAAGGCGCCCGCGGCCTGGAACAACCGATCGTCGAGAAAGCGGCTCAGCAGGAAGCGGAAAAAGGTGCGCGCGCGTGCGCGATCCCCGAGCGTTTCGAGGGTGTGGCGCAGCCAACGCAGCAGGGTGTCCAAGGGTTCCATGGCCGCACAGGGTAGCAGGCCGGGATGCGGGCCTTCGAGCGCGCGCGGCCCCGGCGAAGCCTCGCGCGGTGGGCGATGCGACAGGTCACGCGACGGCGCGCGCGAGGGGGTGCGCGAGAGGGGCGGCGTGAGGGTCGAGACGGGTGCCCTGCTATCCTGTGGGCATGGCCGAAATTCTGATTCTGTACTACAGCCGCGGCGGTTCCGTGGCGCAACTGGCGCGCGCCATCGCGCGCGGCGTGGGCGAAGTGGACGGCGCGAGCGCGCGCTTGCGCACCGTGCCGCCGGTGGCGCCGATCACCCAGGCAGCGGCGCCGCCGGAACCCGAGGACGGCGCGCCCTACGTCGAGAAACACGATCTGCGCGAGTGCGCCGGTTTGATCCTCGGCAGCCCCACCCGCTTCGGCAACATGGCCGCGCCGATGAAGCATTTCATCGACACGCTGGGCGCCGAGTGGGCCAGCGGCACGCTGGTGGGCAAGCCGGCGGCGGTGTTCACCTCCACCGCCACGCAGCACGGCGGGCAGGAGTCGACTTTGCTGACGATGCTGCTGCCGCTGCTGCATCATGGCTGCGTGATCGCCGGCATCCCGTTCACCGAGCCCCTGCTCAGCAGCACCCGCACCGGCGGCACGCCTTACGGCGCCAGCCACGTCGCGGGCGGCAAGGACGAGACGCGACTGAGCGACGAGGAAGCCGCGCTCGCGCGCGCGCTCGGCAAACGCATCGCCCAACTGGCGCTGCGGCTGGCATGAACGCGCAGGACGACGCGAGCGTCGCGGCCTCGGGTGTTACCGACGCGGGCGCTGCCGACGCTGCGGATCGCGCCGCTGCCCGGCGAACGCGGATCGGTTTGGCCTTGGCTTTGGCGGCGCTCGGCGCGCTGTATGCGGCGTGGTATCGCAACGACTCGCATATGCTGGCGGCCTACGCGATCTTCGCGCTGCCGCCCTTGCTGCTGAGCGCGTTCGTGGCCCGCGGCGGGCGCGTCGCACGGTTTCTCGCCGGCGTGCTGGCGCTGCTGTGGTGCTCGCACGGCGTGATGATCGCCTGGTCCGACCCGGCGCATCGCGGCTACGCCCTCGCCGAGACCGCGTTGGCGATCCTCATCGTCTTCGCCGCCAGCGCCGACGGCCTGCGCGAACGGTCGCGCAAACGTCGGGCCAAGTCCGAAGCTGCGGCATGACGCCATCGTCGCGCCGTATCATAGGCGCACCCTTCATCCCGCACGCATCGCGCCGTCTTGTGGCGATGCCGCTACGATCCACGTCGGAGCGCATATGTTCGACCAACTGCTGATCGTCACCACCGGCGGCACCATCGATAAGATCTACTTCGACGATAAATCGGATTTCCAGATCGGCGACCCGCAGATCGGCCGCATTCTCGAAGAACTCGGCGTCGGTTTCCGCTTCAGCGTGATTCCGATCATCCGCAAGGATTCGCTGCACATCAGCGAGGCCGATCGCGAGCTGATCCGCGCCACCATCGCCGCGCAGGCGGTGAAACACGTTCTGGTCACGCACGGCACCGACACCATGGTCGAAACCGCGAAAGTGCTGTCGCAGATCGCCGACAAGACCATCGTACTGACCGGCGCGCTGAATCCGGCACGCTTCCGCGGCTCCGACGCGGAATTCAATATAGGCACCGCGGTGGGCGCGGTGCAATCGCTGCCGCCTGGCGTGTATATCGCCATGAACGGCCGCATTTGGGATCCCGCGAACGTCCGCAAGAACGTGTCGGCGAATCGGTTCGAAGCGACTAGGGCCTGTTAACGCCAATCGGGTGCATTGCGTTGCGAATTCAGCGGCGTGCCAGCGAGCGCGGGGCGCGC
>JADZBF010000474.1 GCA_020852215.1 Lysobacter sp.
CCCAACGCCGCGAAACGTTCGCGGTAGAACTTCGCGGAGCGCGGCTGAAACCCGACGTTATCGCCTTCGGTCTCGTCTTCTTTCGCGAAGATTTCGATGAACGCCACGCCGCCGCACAGCGCCGCGAGACCGGGCAGGCCGCGGACGAGTTCGCGGGTCGGCACGTAATGCAGCACGTCGCTGCAGATCACCAGATCCGCCGGCGGACAGGGCCGCAACATCGCGAAATCCGCGAAGCGGGCGAAATGCAGATTGCGTCGCGCGCCGTAGCGCCGGATCGCATATTCGCTGCTGTCGAAACCGAGGTAATGCGCGTTCGGCCGCAGTTCCAGCAGCGGCGCGCGCCACGCACCTTCGCCGCAGCCGATGTCGAGCACGGAGCGGATCGGGCGTTCCAAATGGTATTCGGCCGTCGCCACCGCCAGCGCGACCTTGCGTCGCAGCCGCGCGCGGCCGCCGATGCCGGCTTTCCGGTACCACGTGTCGAAATAGGAACGGTCGTAAGTTTTTTCGCGGGTCATGCGCGTCCGATGAGCAGCGAGGTCATCGACAGCGAGCCGATCACATCGTCGTTGAAAATCTCCAGCGCATCGTGGTCGCGAATCAGCGCCAGGGCGTACAGCAGTGGAATGTAGTGCTCTGGCGTGGGGATCGACAAGCGCGCGTCGTCGCCCATGGCGGGCCAATCGGCGAGGGCGTCGAGATCGCGCGCGCGGATCGCCGCATTGACCGCATCGCGGAAGCGCAGCGCCCACGGCAGCGGCGTGGCGTCGCGCCAATCGAACAGTCGCAGGTTATGGACGATATCGCCGCTGGCGACGAGCATCACGCCTTCGTCGCGCAGCGGTGCGAGCCGACGTGCCAGATCGAGGTGCCACGCGCCCGGCCGGCGCGAATCGATGCCGAGTTGCACGATCGGCATATCGGCTTCCGGATACATCGGCCGCAGCACGCCCCAGGCGCCATGATCGAGCCCGCGCTGCGGGTCGATGCGCGCGGGATAGGCATCGCCGAGGCATTCGACGACGCGTCGCGCCAGGGCCGGATCGCCCGGCGCCGGATAACGCACGTCGTACAGGGCCTGCGGAAAGCCGCCGAAATCGTGGATGGTCGGCGGCGCGGCGCTGCCGGTGAGCCACGGCCCGGGCGTTTCCCAATGCGCGGAGACGCACAGAATCGCGCGCGGCCTGGGCAGGCGTTCGCCCAACTCACGCCATACGCGCGACCACAGGTTGTCTTCGATGGCGTTCATCGGCGAACCGTGGCCGAGAAACAAAACGGGCTGGGTCATCGGCGGAAGGTTTCGGATGCGCGAGGGCGGTGGGGCGTGTCATCCTAACGCGCTCGGCGTGCGCGCCCTCGGGACGGATCATTCCATGCAAGCCTATTTCTGGACCAAATCGCTCCATTTGTTGTTCGTGATCGCCTGGATGGCGACGGTGTTCTATCTGCCGCGGATTCTGGTCAATATCGCCGAAGTGGGCGATGCGCCCGCGGTGCGCGAACGGCTGGTGCTGATGGGCAAGCGGTTGTATCGCTTCGGCCACCTCATGTTCGGGATCTCGCTGGTGTTCGGTTTGGTGTTGTGGATGCACTTCAAAATTTCGGGCGGCTGGTTGCACATCAAGCTGACCTTGATCGCATTAATGCTGGCGCATTTCATCGTTGCCGGGCGCTGGCTCAAGGGCGTGGATAAAGGTCGCGCGCTGCCGTCCGGCAAGGCGTTGCGTTGGTTCAACGAGTTGCCGGTTTTCTTGTTGTTGGCGGTGATCTATCTGGTATTGGCGAAGCCGTTGTAAGCCTCAGCGAGAGTCCCGAACGTCGCGGGAGCGCCCCCAACGCGTTTCTTGCGCAGGAGCGACGCAACTCGCGACGACCGACGTGCGGTCCTTCGAAGATCCGCGACTATCGAGTCGCGACAGAGCGGTCGCGACTCGCGTCGCTCCTACCGTAATGCGGTGGGATCGAACGAACGCCTCCACGTTGTTGGAAGGTGTCCGGTTCCGGCAACGTCACCGGCACGCCGTCGGCGTTGCAGAGTGTCGCGGCGCATAAGGCCTCGCGAAGTTTCGGAGTGGCTTGCAGCAGGATGTGGTAGATCGCGTTCTGTTCCAACGAGCCGCGCACCGCGGACGCGCCCGGGCCGCGCGCCCAGATGCCCACATCGTCGCCGCCGTGGGTTTCGTTGCCCAGCGGGACCATCGCTTCTTGCATGAAGTCCGGGTGCTCGGTATCGATCTCGGCCAAATCCGGGCGCGAATGCGCCGGCTGGAAGCCGCTGGTTTCCTGTGGGAAGGTTTTGGGGCCTTCCGGCGCTTGGTCGGTGGCGCCGACATAACCGGGGCCGTTGGCGTAACTCAGCGTGGTGTAGGTCATGCCGGTGGCGTCGGTGGCGTAGCCGCTGGGGTTGCTGCCTTCGCCGCTGCTGCCTCTGACTTTGCCGAGAATCGGGTTGCCGCGCACGGGATAGCCGGCGAAGGTCAACGTATGCGAGTGGTCGGCGGTGACCAGGATCAGCGTGTCGTCGGCCGACGTCGCCGCCGTCGCCGCGGCCACCGCTTCGCTCAGCGCGATGGTGTCGGTGAGCGCACGGTGCGCGTTGCCCGAATGGTGCGCGTGATCGATGCGGCCGCCCTCCACCAGCAATACATAACCGTGACCGCCGCTCGCGGCGGAGCGATGTTGGAGTCGCGCGATCGCGACGCGCGTCATGTCGGCCAGCGAGGGCTCCCCGCCGCGGTCCTTCGCACGATCGTATTCGTACTGCATATGGCTGGGCTCGAACAGCCCGAGCAACGGCGCGTCGACCGGCGCGGCATCGAACTGCGCTTTGTTCCACGCGTACACGCCACCCGCGCGACGCGCCTTCCATTCGGCCGTCAAGTCGCGCCCGTCCAGGCGCAGGCCGGTTTGGTCGTCGTATTCCGGGTCGCTTTGCGTCGCCGGCAGGAAATTGCCGCGGCCGCCGCCCAGAATCACGTCCGGGCCGTTTCCGTAGGGCGTTTCGATCAATTGACGGGCGATGTCGCGACACCCGGCTTCGTGGGCGTACGTCGGCATCTCGGCGTCGTTTTCCCAATTGCGATCCGGCGAATGCGCGTAGGTCGCGCCCGGCGTGGCGTGGGTGATACGCGTGGTGGTGACCACGCCGGTCGCCAAGCCCGCGCGCGCTGCCAATTCCCACAGCGTCAGCATCGGCGCGGCGAGTGCCCCGGCGCAGTCGCCGCGCTTCGCCGATTGCGCGATCGACAGCACGCCTGCGCGCGTCTTCACGCCCGTCGCCATCGCGCTCATCGTGCCGGCGGAGTCGGGCGTCTGGCTGTCGGTGTTGTAGGTCTTGCTGAAACCGGTGTGCGGGAACGCTTCCCAGCTCAGCGCATGCTCCTCGCCCGGCTGGCCCATGCGCTGGCCTTCCAGAATGCGCGCGGCGGCCACCGTGGTCAGGCTCATGCCGTCGCCGACGAACAAGATGACGTTCTTGGCTCGTCCCGAGGTCGCCCCGCGTTCGGCCGCTTGCGCGGCGCCGGCCCGGTACCACCACGCCGCGGTCTCGCCGCCGGGGCGGTCGATCTGCGGCACATCGATCGGCTTCGGCGCCGACACCGATGTGGGCTTGGGCGCGGTTTTGGCTCTTTTCCAGGCCAGTGCGTCGTGCAGCGGCATCGCGCCGACGACGAGGGTGCAGGCGAGGGCGAGGGCGGTGCGATAGCGCATGCGAACGCTCGATTCGGGGCGAAGACGCCGATTATGCCGTGCCGATATGTCCGATCCGAAATGTCCGGATGACGCGGGATCGTTTCCCAGCGCTCGCCGCCTCGGCTATGGTGCCGGTTCTATCGACGATGCGACCGGCCATGGCCGCGCGGGAGAACACCGAACATGTCCGAGTCGCGCGCAGGTCCGCTGGCGTGGTGGTTCCGCATCCCGTTCTGGCAACGGGTGCTGGGCGGTTTCGCGCTGGGCGCGTTGGCCGGTTGGGCGTTCGGCCCGAACGCCGAAACCTGGTTCCAGCCGCTGGGCGATCTGTACATCACGCTGATCAAGATGATCGCGGTGCCGTTGGTGTTCTTCGCGGTGATCCACGCCATCGGCTCGCTGCACGGGCAGAAATCCGTGGCCGCGCTGGGTGGGCGTACCTTTCTGTGGTTCGCGATCACCGCACTGCTCGCGGTGTGCGTCGGCTTGGCGGTGGGGACGATCTTCCAGCCCGGCGCCGGCATGAGCGGTTTGACGGTCGATCCGAAATTCGTGCCGAAAGATATTCCCAGCCCGGTGCAGGTGTTGCTGAGCATCGTGCCGTCCAACCCGTTCCACGCGCTCACCGGCATCGGCACGACGAAGAACGCCGCGGGCGAAACCGTGTTGGCTGCGGGTAAGGGCTCCATCCTGCCGGTGATCTTCTTCGCCGGTTTGATCGGCTTCGCGATGGTGAAACTCGGCGAGAAAGTGCCGAACGCGCGCAAGCTGGCCGGCGAGGCCAGCGAGATCATGATTCAGATCACGCGTTTCGTGCTGGAGCTCACGCCGATCGGCACCTTCGGTTTGATCGCGGCGCTGGTGGGTGCGTACGGTTTCGAGAAATTGCTGCCGTTCGGCAGTTTCGTGCTGGCGCTGTATCTGGCCTGCGCGTTGCACATTGTGGTGGTCTACGGCGGTTTGTTGCTGGCGCATGGGTTGAACCCGTGGAAATTCTTTCGCGGCGCCGCGCCGGGCATGCAGGTGGCGTTCGTCAGTTCCTCCAGTTTCGCCTCGCTGCCGGTATCGATCCGCAGCGTCACCCACAATCTGGGCGTGGACAAGGATTACGCCTCGTTCGCGGTGCCGTTGGGCGCCAGCATCAAGATGGACGGCTGCGGCGCGATCTATCCTGCGTTGTGCGCAGTCTTTATCGCGCAATACACCGGCATGCCGCTGTCGATGGAGCAGTATTTCATCGTGATCCTGGCCTCGGTGCTCGGCAGTTTCGGCACCGCCGGCGTACCCGGCACCGCCACGGTGATGGCGACGGTGGTGTTGAGCGCCGCTGGTTTGCCGCTGGAAGTCATCGGTTATCTGTACGCGATTGATCGCGTACTCGACATGATGCGCACCATGACCAATGTCACCGGGCAAATGCTGGTGCCGGTGCTGGTGGCGAAGCAGACGGGGTTGCTCGACAAAGCGGTTTACGACGCGGCGTCGACGAATGTGGGGATCGAGGACGAACGCACGGCGTGATCGTGCTTTGGGTCGTGCCGTTTGATCGCTGTCTTGATCTCGGATCGCCGTAGCGCCGTCGATTATCGCCGGGCCACATGAGATGCGCCGCAACGATCGACATCTATCTCCGCTCAAGACATACATCGATTCTGATGACCGACGAACCCTTGCTGATCGAACGTTTCCCCGACGCACCGACCTATCGCGCGATGCGCGTGGCCGGCGGCATGTCGCCGAAAACCGAAGAGGCTGCCGAAAGCGGTCTGCGCAACACGCTGTACGGCGTGAGTCTGCGCCACGGCGGCCAGACCGTCGGCATGGGGCGCATCATCGGCGATGGCGGCTGTTTTTTCGTCGTCGTCGATATAGTGGTCGTGCCGGAATGGCAGGGGCGCGGGCTCGGCAAACGCATCATGGCGGCGCTGGATGCGTGGCTGCGCGCGAACGCGCCGGAATCGGCCTACGTGCATCTGGCGGCGGACGGCGATGCCAAATTCTTGTACGAGAAATTCGGATTCGTCGAAACCGCGCCGGCCACCGTGAACATGGCCTACACCGTGAAGCCTCGCGCTGCGGATTGAGCGATGCGATGTGCGCGTTTCGACGCGACAACGATGTCTCGCTTACGGAACATCACGCATGCCAGGGCTCAGTTTTCGTCATCCCGGCGCAAGCCGGGAGCCAGGTTTCGCCAGGTCTCGCATTCTCTAAACCCTGCTTCAGCAAAGCCTCGCTTTCGCAAAAGATCCAAAAACGGGATCACGGCCTGCGCCGGGATGACGATTGCGGATTGTGCGGTTTTATCGGGCGATCCTCGATGACATCTCACGCCCCGTCATCCCGAGCGCAGTGAGGGACCTGCTTTGCGGTTTTCGCCATCGATTCGACAAACAGGTCCCTCGCTGCGCTCGGGATGACAGAGTTTTCGATGGACGCTCGCATTCGACATTTCATGACCGCTACTGTTCGAAGGTTCCATGATCGCCAGCCCTCGAACGTTTCATGACCGCTAGCGGTCGAGCGTCTCCCGAAACCGCTCGAACGCCGCAATGCCGTCGTCCACCGTCACCAGATCCATCACGTCGTCGTGTTCGATCTTCGCGCCCCATTTGAGCGCCGACGCAGGTTTGCCGAGATATTTCCGTGCGGCGTCGTCGTAGCGGTTCGCGCAGAAGCGGATGTCGGAATACGGGCCGCTGCGCGCGGGGTTACTGGCGGCGTGCAGGCCCAGCACTTTCGTGCCCATCGCGTTGGCGATATGCATCGGGCCGGAGTCGGGCGTCATCAGCAGATCGGCGCGGGCCAGCAGCGCGGGCAATTGTTTCAGCGTGTCCTTGCCGACCAAATCGAGTGTCGCCGTGTCTTTGTTGGGGGCCGACATCGCCGCGAGAATCGCATCGCTCGTGCTGCGCTCCAGTGTGCTGCGCCCGCCGCACAGCACCACGCGCCAGCCCTGCGCGATGGCGTGGTCGGCCACCGCGGCGTAGCGCTCCGCGCGCCAGTTGCGGCGGATGTGGCTGGAGCAGGGCGAGATCGCCAGGGTCGGGCGGCCGTCGTCCGGCCATTGCGCGCGCGCCCAGGCCCAGGCGTCTTCGGGCACCGGCAGGTCCCAGATCACCTCGGTTTGTTTCAGCCCCAGCGGTTCGCAAAAGCTGCCGATGGCGTCCAACACATGAATGCCGGGGCGGTCGGGGATGCGCTCGTTCACGAACGCGCCGTGCAAATCCTTCGAGCGCGATTTGTCGTAACCGATCCGGCGTTTGGCCGGCACGAACGCCGACAACAGATTCGCGCGGGCCGCGACCTGCATCTGCAGCAGCGCGTCGAACCGTTGCCCGGACAGCCCACGACGCAGCGCGCGCATGCCCGCGAGCCCGGTTTTTTTGTCGTAGGTCACAAATTTCACGCCTTCCAGGCCATCGAGCAGCTTTTGCTCGCCCTTGCCGATCACCCAGGTCAGCGCGACCTCCGGCCATGCGCGCCTGAGGGTTCGCACCAAGGGCACGACATGCGTCACATCGCCCAACGCGGACAGCCGCAACAGGCAAATCGAGCGGAGTGGTGGCGAAACCGAATCGTTATTGATCAATTGATACACTCGGGCGATGGCCGGTCTCGACACCAGCGAAAACCTCACGCCGTTCCGCATCGCGGACGACGCGGGTCGGGTGCTCGAAGGCGCGATTCTGTTCGACGCGGCACGGCTGCGGCAAGCCGAGCCCGGTTGGTTCGATCCGGCGTGGTGGGGCGAACGGGCGCAGCCGGTCGGCAGCGGCGGTCGCGGCGGCGCGTGGTTCGTCGATACCGCGGCGGATGCGTCGGCGGCGGAATTCACCGAGAACGTCCCTTCAAACGCCCCGCCTAATGCTCCGTCGAACGCAGCCTCGAAACCCGCTGCGAAAGCCGCGGCCACACCCATCCCGTTCGGCCCGGCCGTGCTGCGTCACTACCTGCGCGGCGGGATGGCCGCGCGATTCAGCCGCGATCGTTTCTGGTGGCGCGGCCCCTCGCGCATCCGCAGCTTCGACGAATTCCGCCTATTGCGCGAGTTGCGCGCGAAAGGCCTGCCGGTGCCGCTGCCGATCGCGGCGGTCTATTGGCGCAGCGGCGGCTTCTATCGCGCCGCAATCCTGCTCGACCGGCTGCAGAACGTGCGCGCGTTGGCCGACTTGGCCGCGGACGACGCCGATGCGGCGATCTGGCCGCGCGCGGGCGAACTGATCGCCCGCATGCACCGCGCCGGGCTCGATCACGCCGATCTCAACGCCCACAACCTGCTGTTCGATGCAGGCGGGCGCGGCTGGGTGATCGATTTGGACCGCGGCCGGATCCGGATTCCCGCGACCGCATGGCGCGAAGCGAATCTGCAGCGTTTGGAGCGCTCGTTGCTGAAATTGCGCGGCGCTCGAAGCGAGGAACGCGTGCGCGAGGATGTGCGGCGGCTGCGCGAGGCTTACGATACGCGCTGGCGACGCGGCATATGAACGCGTCGGAGTCTTTCTTCAGGGGCGGTGCGGCATGAGCTGGGTTTTGCGTTTCCACGGCGTCGGCAACGCCTTCGCGGTCGAATTGGGTTCGGCGATGGCGACGATCGAACGCAACGGGCGCCCGTGGCTCACCATCGACTGCGGCGGCGACGGTTTCACCGCCTGCCTCGCGCATTACGGCGTCGCCCCGGACGCGTGGTTCATCACCCACACGCATTTGGACCACGTCGCGGGGTTCGAGCGTTTGTTTTTCGGCTCGTTTTTCGACGCGGCGCGGCGTGGTCGGATTCGCTTGTATGTGCCGGTGAATGTGGTGCCGCTGCTGCACAAGCGCGTCGCCGAATATCCGAATGTGCTGGCCGAGGGCGGCGCGAATTTCTGGGACGGGTTCCAATTGATTCCCGTGGGCGACCATTTCTGGCACGACGGCGTGCGTTTGGAGACCTTCGCCACGCGCCACCACTGGCCCGAGACCAGCTACGGCCTGCGTCTGCGCGGCAGCGCGGTGTGGACCGGCGACACGCGGCCGATTCCCGAAACGCTGGCGGCGATGGCGAACGAGGGCGAACTCGTCGCCCACGATTGCGCGCTGCACGGCAACCCGTCGCACAGCGGTATCGACGACCTGGAGCGCGAATACCCGCGCGAATTGCTCGAACGCTGCTGGCTGTATCACTACGCCAGCGCGGCCGATGGCGATGCGCTGGCCGCGCGCGGCTATCGGGTCGCGCGCCCGGGCGATGCGTTGACCTTGTCGGAACCGACGGCGCTGCACGCGGATCTGTCGTTTTTGACCGCCGGCGCAACCGAAGCGACGGTCGCGTCCTCTTGACCGGCGTGATGCCGAACGCCACGCTGCCGCCCTTGAACGCCGTCCCCTCGCCACCGCCCGCATCCTCATTCGCGCCCGACCTGCCGGCGCTTTCGCCGCGCGATCGGCTGGATCGCCCGTTGCGCGATCTGCGGCTGTCGGTGATCGACGCCTGCAATTTCCGCTGCCCGTACTGCATGCCGGCCGATCGCGTGCCGGACGACCACGGCCTCGACAGCGCATCGCGGCTGTCGTTCGATCAGATCGAACGCGTGGTGCGCGGTTTCGCCCGTGTCGGCGTGCGGAAATTGAGACTCACCGGCGGCGAGCCGCTGTTGCGCAAGCGCTTGCCTGAGTTGATCGCGCGCTTGGCGGCGATCGACGGCATCGAAGACCTCGCGCTCACCACCAACGGCAGTTTGCTCGCCGCGCAGGCGCGCGCGCTGCGTGAAGCCGGCCTGCATCGCTTGACCGTGAGCGTGGATGCGCTGACGCCGAGCGTTTTTTCGGCGCTGTCCGGCGGACGCGGGCGGATCGAGGACGTGTTGCGTGGTCTCGATGCCGCGACCGAGGCGGGGTTCGCCGGTATCAAACTCAATTGCGTGATCCAGCGCGGCGTCAACGAAGACGAATGTCTGCCGCTCGCGGAATTCGCGCGCGCGGGCGGCCACACGCTGCGTTTCATCGAATACATGGACGTCGGTACCTGCAACGGCTGGCGCGCCGAACGCGTGGTGCCGTCGGCCGAACTGCGCGATCGCATCCATGCGAGGTGGCCGCTGCAGCCGCTGGATCCGAATTATCGCGGCGAAGTCGCGCGACGTTATCGTTTCGAAGACGGCGGCGGCGAGATCGGTTTCGTCGGTTCGATTTCGACGCCGTTCTGCGGCGATTGCCATCGCGCGCGCGTGTCCGCGGACGGTCGGCTTTACACCTGTTTGTTCGCGGCCGAAGGCGCTGATCTGCGGCCGTGGCTCGCGCAAGGCGACGAGGCGTTCGCGCAATCGCTCGCCGAGGCGTGGGGTGCGCGCGCCGACCGCTACAGCGAACTGCGCGCCGCCGCGCGCGAGCCGTCGCCCGGCGCGCGTAAACGCGTCGAAATGTTTTTGGTCGGCGGCTGACCGATGCACGCGCGCGCATTGGACGAAGCCGGTTGGTTGCGGGTGCCGTCGGTGGTGCCGGGCGCGCTGCTGGCGATGTTGCCGGTGGATGCCGCGCTCGACGGCGATGCGCGCGAAGCGGGCGCTTCGGCAACCGCCGCCGCAGGCACGCGCAATCTGCTCGAATGGCCTTGGTGCGCCGCTTTGGTCGCGCCGATTCGCGCGCGGCTGCATGCGCTCGGCGTGTTGCCCGCCGATGCGGTCGCCGTGCAATGCACCTTGTTCCGCAAAACGCCCGAGTGCAATTGGAACGTGCCGTATCACCAGGATGTGTCGATTCCGGTCGCGGCCCGTGTGGACGATGCCGGTTTGTCCGGTTGGACCGTCAAGGAAGACGGCGATTACGTGCAGCCGCCAACATCGCTGCTCGCGGCGTCGCTCGCGGTGCGCCTGCATGTGGACCCGTGTTCGGCCGACGACGGCGCGTTGCGGGTCGTGCCCGGTTCGCATCGTCTGGGGCGCATCGAGGCCGAACGCGTCGCGGCGCTCGACAAGCGCAGCCGCGAAGTGGTGTGCGAAGCCGACGTCGGCGATGCGATTTTGATGCGACCGTTGTTGCTGCACGCATCGTCCAAAGCGCGCACGCCGAACGGCCGCCGCGTCCTGCATTTTCTGTTCGCGCCGCCGCAGCCGGGCTGCGGTTTGTCCTGGCGAGCGGCGATATGAAAAAAACGAAGACGAAAACGAAGCCCGTGCCGCCGCGGCCCGCACTGACCCATCTCGATGCTTCCGGCAGACCGACGATGGTCGATGTGTCCGAGAAAGCGACTACCGCGCGCGCGGCCAGCGCCGAATGCCGGGTGAAGTTTCCGCACGCCGTCGCCGCGCAGTTGCGCGAAAACGGCTTGAAAAGCGCGAAAGGCGGCGTGGTCGAAACCGCGATCGTCGCCGGCACACTGGCGGTCAAGCGCACGCACGAACTGATCCCGTTCTGTCATCCGTTGCCGATCGACGGCATTCGTTTCGCCATCGATTGGCGCGGCGAACGCGAGTTGGAGATCGTCTGCAGCGTGAAGACCACGCATCGCACCGGCGTCGAAATGGAAGCGCTGACCGGCGCCACCGTCGCTGCGCTCACCGTCTACGATATGTGCAAAGCCTTGTCGCACGCCATCGTGCTGGGGCCGGCGAAATTGCGCGGAAAACGCGGCGGGAAGCGAGACTTCGGCGATGCGACGGGCGATGCGAAAGCCGGCGCTGTCGTCGGCTCGAAGAGGCGAGGGCGCGGATGACCCGCGCGACCGTGCTGTATTTCGCCGGCTTGCGCGACGCGGCGGGCATCGCGCAGGAAACCGTCGATCATGACGGCGATCTCGCCGCGCTCTAC
The DNA here is from genome assembly GCA_020852215.1 of Lysobacter sp. Classification (GTDB taxonomy): domain Bacteria; phylum Pseudomonadota; class Gammaproteobacteria; order Xanthomonadales; family Xanthomonadaceae; genus Lysobacter_I. The sequence continues at coordinate 11,485 of JADZBF010000474.1, forward strand.
GCCGCGCTGCGCGCGAAACACGGGTTCGCATGGCCGCAGGCATCGCTGCGCGTCTCGCTCGACGGCGCATTCGCGCGTTGGAGCGACACGCCGCACGAAGGTGCGGAAATCGCGTTTATTCCGCCGGTGTCAGGAGGCTGATGTGCTGCCGGTCCACTGTGGGAGCGGCGTAAGCCGCGACCCTGCGACCGCGCAGACTCATGATCGCGGGATGGTCGTCGCGGCTTACGCCGCTCCCACATGAATATTCCTTCCGCAATACGATAGAGATCGGTTCGGCGGCGCTAGATCCGTGCGATGGCGCGCCGGCTCCACTGCGAATGATCGTTTCACTACGATACGAGAAACAGAAAGATGACCCGCTTCGCCATCGCTGACGCTCCGTTCGAGATCGCCCCGCTGCGCGCGCGCCTGCTGCGCGCCGATGCCGGCGCCTACGCCAGCTTCGAAGGCTGGGTGCGCGACCACAACGAAGGCCGCGCCGCGCTCGGTTTGCGCTACGAGGCCTACGTCGCGCTGGCCGAAAGCGAAGGCGCGAAGATTCTCGACGAAGCCATGACGCGATTCGCCATCGTCGACGCCGCCTGCGTGCATCGCATCGGCGAACTGGCGGTGGGCGATCTCGCCGTGTGGGTCGGCGTCAGCGCCGCGCACCGCGATGCGGCATTTTCCGCCTGTCGTTGGATCATCGACGAAGTGAAAGCGCGCGTGCCGATTTGGAAGCATGAGCGCTACGCGGAAGGCGATGCGCAGTGGTTGCACCCGCAGGCGGATAGCGAAGCCTCAGTGCGAGGCGGCGAGTAGCCGGTCGAGTTCGTCCCACAATGCGTCGCACAATCCCGGCCGGAATGCGGCGGGCCGAAAATTCGGATGCTCGCCCCGATATTTTTCGAGCATGCCTTGGTTACCGTCATCGATGCAGGCGCGCACGTTGGCGAGCCGATCCGCGGCCTTGACGATAAGAGCGAGCGTTCGATCGCCGTCGACCTTCGCCATTTTGATGTACGTGAGCGTCTTGCGGGTTTTGCGGTCGGGACCGGCTTCGTCGCTCAGAATCGCCACGCAATCCGCGATGAGAAGGCCGAAGTGCTCCTCGATATCGGCGTGCGAAACGTCGGTGTCTTCGATGGTGTCGTGCAGATAACCGACGATTTGGGCGTTCGTGCCGAACGGCGCAAGAATTTTCGCGACCGCATCGAGATGATGGCGATATGGATATGTACCGTATCGTTGATCGCCGTGAGCGGCGATGGCGTATGCGCGGGCTTTAAGTGCGGCGTTGTCCATTGCGATACGTTAACAGAAGGCGCGCCGCGCTTTCGATCCGCGAACGCAGGTCCCTCGCTGCGCTCGGGATGACAGCGGTGGGCCGCGAAGTTTGC
>JADZBF010000475.1 GCA_020852215.1 Lysobacter sp.
CCGCGATCAAGCAGCCGCAATCGATGACCAAGAGCGCCCATCGCCAGGCCCTCGGCCACCCTCTCCCCGTGCCAGGCACGGAGAGAGGGAGCGCTGTGGGCCAGATGTCCTTTTCGAAACCTTTACCGATACCGGCAAGCGGCCCCCTTCCGACGTTCGAGATCACAACACGATTTCGTTCGGCGGCCTCACGGACGGCCTGACTGTTGGCCTGAAAGAATCCTCACGTAGAATCCACTCATGGCCGGACAAACGCCCCAGCACTTCAGTGTTATAAAAAATGAGTTAAATAAAAGTAAAAAAAATGTTTACGAAGGTGATGCTTTTCGCAAAACCTTGTCTATACTCGCCGCAACATCCAGGAGGCCATATGTGTCGCTCGTCGCGGGTTGAAGAGGTGGGGCAGGGTCGCGGTTCGATGCGGTTGTGGGGAATGGGAGGAGTGGTCTGGGGGGCATTGTTGTTGGCCCTGGCCGTGCTTCCCGGTTGCGGTAATAAAGAGACTGGGCAGTTGCCCGAAGTGAGCGGCGAGGCCATCAAGGCGCCTCGCGACGAGAACAAGGCCTTCGGCGTCGCCCGGGCCTATCCCGACCAGGACGGCGAAACGCTGTCGGTCGCCCTGGAATTCACCCGGCCCTTGGTCGGCACCCAGGATTTCGACAAATTGGTGGTCTTCGCCACCCCGCCGGCGCAAAAGAGCGGCTGGAAACTGGACGAAGGCGGAAAGATCCTGCGCTACCCGTTCGTCGCGGCGAACACCGAATACACCCTCAAGATTTCCGGCGACCTCACCGCCAGCGACGGCAGTCCGCTCGGGCGCGAAGTCGAACAGAAGGTCTACACCGGCGCCTTGGACCCGGCCCTCGGATTCGCTTCGCAGGGCAGCGTGCTGCCGGCGCGCGAAAGCCGCGGCTTGCCGATCGTCTCGATCAACGTGCCCGAAGTCGACGTTGAATTCATGCGCGTTCGCGAGAAATCGCTGCCGCAGTTCTTCCGCGAATACCAGCGCGCCGGCCGCCGCAGCGGTTGGGAACTGGACAACCAATACGGCGATAACACGCCGATTTCGAAACTCGCCGAACCGGTGTTCACCAACCGCTTCGCGATCGACGGCAAGCCGAACGAACGCGTCGTGACCTACCTGCCGATCCAGGACATCGACGAACTGCAGGAACCCGGTCTGTATTTCGCGGTGATGAAGCGCACCGGCCTGTTCCGCGACGAATTCGACACCACGTTCTTCACGGTCAGCGATATCGGCCTGCATATCCGCGCCTACAAAGACAAACTGTTCGTGCATACGGCGTCGTTGCAGGACGGCAGCGGCATCAGCGGCGTGGAATTGCGCGTTCTAGACGGCAAAGGCGAGGACACGCTGAAGGGGCAAACCGATCGCAACGGCAATGCGATGCTGCCGTATAAGCTCGATGCGCAGCACGTGTTGATCGCGCGTCGCGGTAGCGACGTGTCGATGCTGCCGTTCAATCAACCGGCGTTGGATCTGTCCGAATTCGCCGTCGCCGGCCGCGAACCGGCGTGGTTCGACGTCTTCGCATGGTCCGGCCGCGATCTGTATCGACCGGGCGAGACCGTGCGCATCTCCGCGTTGTTGCGCGATAACGACGGCAAACCGGTACCCGCGAAAGGCAAGAAATCGCAGCCGTTGTTCGTGCGCTTGAAGCAACCGGACGGCAAACCGTTCGTGGAAAGTCGCGTCGAAGCCGGCGCGCAGGGTTACTACAGCTTCGAGAAATTGATTCCCGCCGAAGCGCCGACGGGTCGTTGGCAAGTCGAATTCCGCACCGATCCGGCCAGCAGCGAAGCGGTGCAGGGCATGGATCTGCGGATCGAAGAATTCCTGCCCGAGCGCATGAAACTCGATTTGGCCGTCGCAAACCCGGCAACGAAAATCGGCCAGCCTCTGAAGTTGGAAGCGACAGGCGCGTATCTGTACGGTGCGCCCGCGGCGGGGAATCGCTTCACCGCGAAACTGGCGGTATCGGTCGAACAACATCCGATCGAAGCGCTGCCCGGTTATTTCTTCGGCGACCCGACGATCGAACTGCCGAAAGAAGCGCGCGATGTGATCGATACGACGCTCGATGCGCAAGGCAAGATCGCGCAGGACATCGCGCTGCCCGACGAAGCCAAGCCGGTCGCGCCGATCGCCGCCATCGTCTCCGGCAGTCTGTTCGAAACCGGCGGCCGCAGCGTCAATCGTTCGCTCAAGCAGGTGTTGTGGCCGGCGGATGCTCTGGTCGGCGTGCGCCCGATGTTCGACGACAAGGACGGCGCCGACAGCGACAGCAATGCGCGCTTCGAATTGCTGCGCGTGGGCATGGACGGCAAACCACGCCCGGCGAAAGGTCTGAAACTCTCGCTGATTCGCGAGCACCGCGATTACCACTGGAATTACGACGCGGACGAAGGTTGGGATTACGACTTCACCTCGCGCTACGAAACCGTCGAGACGCGTACGATCGACGCCGGCGCCACCGCGACGCGCTTCGATTTCTCGGTCAAATGGGGCGAGTATCGCGTCGATGTGCTGGACCCGGCGACGGGTTTGACGATGCGCTATCCGTTTGCGGCCGGCTGGAGCTGGGACGACGAGAATCGCGGTCTGGATGCGCGCCCCGACAAAGTCAAACTCGCGCTCGACAAGACCGGCTACAAGACCGGCGACACGATGAAGGTGACGATCACGCCGCCGCATCCGGGCAAAGGTCTGTTGATGGTCGAAGGCGACCGCATGCTGTACGTGCAGGAGATCGACGCCAAAGCCGGCAGCACGTTCGAAATTCCGGTCACCAAGGATTGGGAACGCCATGATCTGTACGTCACCGCCCTGGTGTTCCGCGGCGGCAGTGCCAGCAGCAAGATCACCCCGGCGCGGGCCGTGGGCGTGGCGCACGTGCCGATCGACCGCGTCTCGCGTCGCGTCGATGTCGGTTTGTCGTTGCCCAAGCAAATGCGCCCCGAACAAACGCTACAGGCCACCGTGGCCGCGCCGCAGTTGGCGGGGCAGGAAGCGTTCGTCACGGTGTCGGCGGTGGACGTCGGCATCCTCAACATCACCCGCTTCCCGGTGCCCGACGCGAACAAGCATTTCTTCGCGCAGCGTCGCTTGGGCATCGATGCTTACGACGTATACGGTCGCGTGATCGAAAGTTTCGACGGGAATATGGCGCGTATCCGCTTCGGCGGCGACATGGCATTGCAACCGCTGGCGCAAGCGCGTCGTCCGACGTCGAAAGTGCAGACGGTCGATCTGTTCTCCGGCCCGGTGAAACTGGACGCGAAGGGCAATGCGAGCATCCCGCTGAAAGTGCCCGATTTCAACGGGACGTTGCGCGTGTCCGCACTGGCCTATTCGGCGGAACGCTACGGCAATAAAGATGCCGAAGTGGTGGTGCGCGCGCCGATCGTGGCAGAAGCCAGCTACCCGCGCGTGCTCGCGCCGGGCGACCGCAGCGTGGTCACGCTCGATTTGACCAATTTCACCGGCAAGCCCGGCGACTTCGACATCAAACTCGACGGGATCGGTCCGCTGTCGATCGGCGACGGCGGGCGCAAGTTGAAACTCGGCGTCGGCGGTAAATCGACGTTGACCTTCCCGCTGGTCGCGAGTGAGGGCTACACCACCGCGCAAGTGCGCGTGCGCGTCGACGGCAATGGATTCAAGGTGGATCGCAAGTTCGACGTGCCGGTGCGTCCGGCATGGCCGAGCGTGGTCCGCGTGAAGACGCAGGTGCTGAACGACGCGACGCCGATTTCGCTGGATGCCGGTTTCGCCGACGGTTTGATGCCGGGCTCGGTGACGGCGCAGATGACGGTCAGCGCCTTGCCGCCGATTCCGTTCGCCAGCGCCGTGCAGGGCATGCTCGATTATCCGTACGGCTGCGCCGAGCAAACCACCAGCAAAGGCTACGCTGCGTTGGTGATGGATGCCGACACCGCGAAGATGCTCGACGCCAAAGGCCTCGATGCGGCGACACGGCGCGCGCGGATGGACGGCGCGTTCGGTCGCCTGGCGTCGATGCAAACCTCGAACGGTCATTTCGCGATGTGGGGCGACGACGGTTACGTCAATCCCGCGTTGACGCCGTACATCGTTGAATTCCTGCTGGACGCGCGTGAGGGCGGCTTCCAGGTGCCCGATGCGATGCTGCAGAAAGCGTTGCAGCGTTTGAGCGAGGATCTGCTGGCCGGCGGTAACGAGTTCTACGGCTACGATCATCGCGATCACCTGAAGTTCGCGTATCAGGCGCATGCCGGCTATGCGTTGGCGCGAGTCAATCGCGCGCCGCTCGGTACGTTGCGCGGTCTCTACGACAACGAGCGCAAGAAAGCGTTGACCGGGCTGCCGCTTGTGCATCTGGGCTTGGCGCTGTCGCTGCAGGGCGACAAATCGCGCGGTGCGAAGTCGATCGCCGCCGGGTTCGCGTTCAAGAACAGCAATCACGGCTATCTCGGCGATTACAGCAGCCCGCTGCGCGATCGCGCCTTGATGATCGTGTTGACGCACGAACGCGGGCTCGCCAAGTCTGACTACGACGCCAGCGTGCTCGCGCTGAGCAAGGAACTCGAACTGCGCCGCGGCGAACCGTGGTTCTGGCTGAGCACGCAGGAACAAGTCGCGCTGGCCCGTCTGGGTAAGGCCTTGCTGGCCGACCAAAAGAAGACGCTCGCCGGCACCTGGCGTTTGGGCGATACCTCCCTGCCGGTCGAAGAGCGGCGGATGCACGGCAAACGCGCGGATTACGCCACGCTGTCGAAGGGTTTCCGCTTCGAGCCGCAAGGCCAGCCGCCGCTGTACGCCAGTTTGGAAATCGCCGGCGTACCGCGTAAAGCACCCGCGCCGGATAAGTCCAACATCGGCATCGAACGCACTTGGTACACGACCGACGGCAAAGCGTGGACGCCCAAGCCCATTCCCGAAGGCGAAGCGCTGATCGTCGGCGTGAAGATCACCGCGAACGAGAACATGCCCGACGCGATGTTGGTCGATCTGTTGCCCGCCGGTTTGGAGATCGAGAACTTCAACCTCAGCGACGCCAAGCAATGGGCGGACGTGGTGGTCGACGGCATCGATATCAACGACCGCAGCAGCGCCGCGGACGTGGTGCACGAGGAATATCGCGACGACCGTTTCGTCGCCGCAGTGAAACTGCGTGCGGGTCAAACGGCGCGCGTGTTCTACCTCGTGCGCGCGGTGACGCCGGGCACGTACACGGTCCCGCCGTCGCTGGTCGAGGACATGTACCGCCCGCAATTGCGCGGCGTCGGTAAATCCACGCCGGCGACCATCACGGTGGTGCAGCCGAAGTAGTCACGGCGCCTCGCGTCGATGCAAGGCGCTCCCGCACGGTTGTGGGCGGGAGCGCCGGCAGCGATACGCCGCCGCTGTCGCGTCGATGTTTCGACAAGCATACTTTCCGCTAAACGCATTCTTCCGGACACGATGTCATGAGAATCATCATCGCTACGGCGCTGTGCCTGTCGCTCGCCGGCTGCGCCACGACCTATCGCATTTCGGTGTGGCCCGAGAAGGGCGTGCCGGCGGACGACGCGACCCAGGCGCAAATAGAAGCGGCGGGTTTGGTCGAGCATCCCTGCGGCTGGGTACGCGAAGTCGAGGTGTCGAAGTTGCCGCCGCCGGGGCGTCCCGGTCACGTGCGCGGCAGCGAAACGGTGGCCGAGTTCGACGCGAGCGGCACGATTCTGCAGCGTTGGTCATTGCCGGTCGATATGTGGCCGCAGGCGATCGACGGTGCGATGCTCGTCGTCGCCGATAACGAACGCGCTTTGACCATCGATACCGACGGCCGTTTGAGCGCTACCGCGGGCATGCAGAGCGAAGCGAGCGGCGTCGACTGTCCGTCCAGCGTCGTCGATGCCTTCGAGCAATCGGAGTTCCTCATTTGCGTGCGAATGACCGATGTCTCGAACGGCGGCGAGCGGACGATCGCGTATGAAGCGAACTGCACCTGAAACGCGGATCGCCTTGATGCTCCGCATGCGGAGACGTACCAATGCCCGCTGAGTCGTTCCCTTCGGCAGCGTCCGCTTCGGCAGCGTCCGCCGATGCGGCGCCGTCGTCGCGATGGCGTTCCGCTTGGCGACGGTCGTTGCCCTGGTTGCGCTGGGGAACCGTCGCGCTGCTGTCGACGTTGCTGCTGCTCGACCTGATCTTTCCGCCGCCGCTGCCCAAGCAACGCGACACCAGCGCCTTGGTGACGGCGCGCGACGGCACGCCGCTGCGTGCGTTCGCCGACGCCGACGGCGTGTGGCGCTATCCGGCCACGCCGGAAACGGTATCGCCGTTGTATCTGCAGGCGTTGCTGAATTACGAAGACCGCTGGTTTTGGCGGCATCCAGGCATCAATCCGATCGCGTTGGTCCGCGCGGGCGGGCAGATGGTGGCGAGCCGTCGCGTGGTGTCCGGCGGCTCGACGCTGACCATGCAGGTCGCGCGCATTCTCGATGTGCGCAACGGCCGGAGTACGCGCAGCGCGTGGGGCAAGCTGCGGCAGATTCTGCGCGCGCTGCAGCTCGAAGCGCATCTGACGAAGCGCGACATTCTGATTCTGTATCTCGAACGCGCACCGTTCGGCGGCACCATCGAAGGCGTGGAAGCGGCGAGTTGGGCCTATTTGGGGAAATCCTCCAAGCGGTTGTCGCAGGCCGAAGCGGCCTTGCTCGCGGTGCTGCCGCAGTCGCCCAGTCGATTGCGGCCGGATCGCCATCCAGAGGCCGCACGCGCTGCGCGCGATAAAGTGCTCGATCGCATGGCGACGCTGGGCGTATGGAGCGATGCCGATGTGGCCGATGCGCGGATCGAGCCGGTGGTCTCGCGGCAATTGCAGCCGCCGCTGTCAGCGGCTTTGCTCGCGCAGCGCCTGCATTCGGCGCAACCCAAGGCGGCGCGCATCGTCAGCACCATCGACGCCAATCTGCAGCGCAGCCTCGAAGAACGCGTCGCCACGTATTTTTCGAATTTGCCCGAGCGCACCTCGGCGGCGCTGCTCGTCGTGGACAACGAAACGATGGAAGCGCGCGCCTACGTCGGTTCGCAAACCTTCGCCGACAAAGAGCGCCTCGGCCATGTCGACATGGTGCGCGCCTGGCGTTCGCCGGGGTCCACGCTCAAACCGTTTCTGTACGGCATCGCGATCGACGACGGCGTGATCCATTCCGAAAGCCTGTTGATCGACGCGCCGCAGAATTTCGGCGATTACCGGCCGGGCAATTTCGGCGAGTCGTTCAATGGTCCGATCGGCGCGGCGCAGGCTTTGCGCCTATCGCTGAACGTGCCAGCGGTGGATTTGCTCGATCGCGTCGGCGCCGAACGCTTCGCCGCGCGCATCGATCACGCCGGCATCGCCTTGAAGTTTCCCGCAGGCGGCAAGCCCAATCTCGCCTTGATTCTCGGCGGCACCGGCGCGCGTTTGGAGGATTTGGTCGGCGCGCATGCGGCGTTCAATCGCAACGGCATCGCCGGTCGCGTGCGCTACACGCTGCAGGATCCGCGCATCGATCGCCGCGTGTTGTCGCCCGGCGCCGCGTGGATCGTGCGCGAGATTCTCGAATCGAATCCGCGCCCGGGCGAAATCGAACAATACGATCTCGGCAATCGCCCGCGCGTGGCGTGGAAAACCGGCACCAGTTACGGATTCCGCGATGCCTGGGCGCTCGGCGGCACGCGGCGCTACACCGTCGGCGTGTGGGTGGGGCGTCCGGACGGCACGCCGCTGCCGGGCCAATACGGCGCGATCACCGCCTTGCCGTTGTTGTTCGAAGTGTTCGATACCTTGCCCAGCGCGCGCCGCGACGCACTGCCGCTGCCGCCGCCGAAAAATGTCGTCGAAACCGAAGTCTGTTGGCCGCTCGGTATCGCTGCCGATGCGCAACCGCCCGCGCTGTGTCAGCGCCGAATGAAAGCGTGGATTCTCGACGGCGCGGTGCCGCCGACCTTCGCCCAGCGCGGCGTGCGCTTGTGGCAGGCCGGGCGCGAACGTTTCGAGCAGGACATCGACAGCGGCCTGCGC
>JADZBF010000476.1 GCA_020852215.1 Lysobacter sp.
CCCGTCATGGCGCTCGTCGGTTGCGCCGATGCCCCGCCGCCCAAGAACGCCGTGCCCGCGGCTGGGCTCGCGCTGCACGCGATCAGCATGCAGCCGTGCGCGGGCTGCCGAAAAGCGCAACACAATGGGCTGGATGCGTATCTCAAACCGATGCCGGTCGCGAGTTCGGCCGACATCGAGCGGATCGAGACAACGGTCGATTATCTCGGCTTGCCGGCGATCCAGATTCGGTTCACCTCCGCAGCGTCCGGTCGCTTGCTGCGCGCGACCGCCGAGCACATCTCTCAACCGCTGGCCTGGAAGATCGACGACACGATTCTCGCCGTCGCGACCGTCAACGAACCGTTCGGCTCGGACATGATTCTTACCGGCATCGACGCTGCGGAAACGGATCGCCTATACAAGCGGATGACCGGCAGCCCCTCGCGCCTGGGCGAACAGCGTCGTCGGCCGGAATGAGGCGACCGCGTCGGCATCGACGCGCGCCCTCACCACTCGAACAATTTGAAATAGACCGGCGAGACGTTGTCGTCGTCGGGACGACCGTCGCCGTTGCGATCCTGCAGGTAGAACGCGGGGCCGCGCAGCGGTTGCACTCGGACCACGCGCAGTTGGCCGGCGACGCGGTACTCGGTGATGGTGTCGCCGTTGGCTTCGGTGCGGGTGGCGGCGACCGCATCGGCGGGAATTTCGGGCTCGGCGCGACGTGTGGCGACATTGACGCAGGCGGCGAGCGCGAGCGACAGCGGCAAAACGACGAGGAAGACGGCGGGACTGCGCATGGCGGGGCTCCGGGGGGAAGGCGTCGCACCGATTATGCGCCCCGCGCGCGGGAAGAAACCGCCCAGTCGCCGCGAACTGATTCGACGTTCATTCGCATCGACGTCCGTCCGTCGATGCGCGCGGCGCGGCATCGAAACTGCGTAGAATCGCGGGCATGAAAAAACTGCTGCTCATCGACGGTTCGTCCTACCTTTTCCGCGCCTATCACGTGCTGAACGCGCAGGGGCGGCATTTCACGGCGCCCGACGGTTGTCCCACCGGCGCGCTGCATGTCGTCGTCAACATGCTGAAAGCGCACATCAAGGAAAAACCCGAGTACATCGCCTTCGTGATGGACGCCTCCGGGCCGACCTTCCGCGACGCGCTGGACCCGGAATACAAAGCCCATCGGCCGCCGATGCCCGAAGATCTGCGCGCGCAGATCGAACCGATGATGAAGATCGTCGAGGCGCTGGGACTGCCCGTTCTGCGCGTGCCCGGCGTCGAAGCGGACGATGTGATCGGTACGTTGGCGCTGCAAGCGGTCGAACAAGACATCGATGTCGTGATCTCCACCGGCGACAAGGATTTCGCGCAGTTGGTGCGACGGCTCGACAACGGCGCGGGCGTGGCGCTGGTGAACACGATGAGCGGCAGCCGACTCGACAGCGACGCCTCGGTGATGGAGAAATTCGGCGTGCGGCCCGATCAGATCGTGGACTATCTGTCGCTGATGGGCGACAGCGTCGACAACATTCCGGGCGTCGACAAATGCGGGCCGAAAACGGCCGCGAAATGGCTGGAAGAGTGGGGCAATCTCGACAGCATCATGGTCAACGCCGACGGCTTCAAAGGCAAACTCGGCGAGAACCTGCGCGCAGCTCTGCCGCGGCTGCCGCTGAACAAGCAACTGGCGACGATCAAGACCGATGTCGAACTCGACGGCGGCCCGACCACGCTCGCGCTGCGCGAGCGTCATGTCGAGGATTTGCGCGCGCTGTACGTGCGCTACGGGTTCAATCAAGCCTTGAAGGAGTTAGGCGGCAACGACGCGAACGACGGCGATGCATCCGCCGAACGCGCCGGCCTGCGCAACACCGCCGCCGGTTATGCGCGCAGCGCGCCCGCGGCCGACGAAGCGCTCGATCCCGCGCTGGCCGCGAAAGGCGTTTACGACACCGTGCTGACGCGAGAGGCCTTGGAGGCATGGGTCGAGAAACTACGCGCCGCCGATGAAGTCGCGTTCGATACCGAAACCGACGATCTGGACGCGATGCGCGCGGGTTTGGTCGGCTTGAGCTTCTCCACCGCGCCGGGCGAAGGTTGCTACATTCCGGTCGGCCACATCTACCCCGGCGCGCCGGCGCAGCTCGATCGCGACGAGGTGCTGGACGCGCTGCGGCCCCTGCTGGAAGACCCGACGCGGCGCAAGCTCGGCCAGCACGGCAAATACGATCTGCACGTGCTGCGTCGCTATGGCGTGAACGTCGCCGGTTACGCCGACGACACCATGCTGGAAAGTTTCGTCTGGAATTCCAGCGCCACACGCCACGATATGGATTCGCTGGCGAAACGTTATCTCGGTTACGACACCATCGCGTTCGAAGACGTCGCCGGCAAAGGCGCGAAGCAGATTTCCTTCGCCGAAGTGGCGATCGACGACGCCGCGCGCTACGCCGCCGACGACGCCGATATCACTTTACGCCTGCCTCGCGTGCTGTCGGCGAAACTGGCGAGCGAGCCTTCGCTGGAGCGCGTCTATCGCGAGATCGAAGTGCCGCTGGTGCCGGTGCTGACGCGGATGGAGGCCAACGGCATCCTGATCGACGCCGCCGAACTGCGCCGGCAAAGCGCGGACCTCTCGCGACGGATGCTCGCTGCGCAGCAGAAAGCGACGGAACTCGCGGGTCGCACCTTCAATCTGGATTCGCCGAAGCAATTGCAGGCGCTGCTGTTCGACGAGTTGAAACTGCCGGCGTTGGTGAAAACGCCGACCGGCCAGCCGTCCACGAACGAAGAAGCGCTGGAAGCCATCGCCGATCAGCACGAACTGCCGCGGATCATTCTCGAATATCGCGGTCTGGCGAAACTGCGCAGCACGTACACCGATAAATTGCCGGAGATGATCGACCCGAACACCGGCCGCGTGCACACCAGCTATCACCAGGCCGGCGCGGCCACCGGGCGTTTGGCGTCCACCGATCCGAATCTGCAGAACATTCCGATCCGCACCGAGGACGGCCGTCGCATCCGCACCGCCTTCATCGCGCCGCCGGGGCGCAAACTCGTCGCCTGCGATTACTCTCAGATCGAGCTGCGGATCATGGCGCATCTGTCCGAAGACGCCGGTTTGCTGCGCGCGTTCGAAGCCGGCGCCGACATCCATCGCGCCACTGCAGCGGAAGTGTTCGGCAAACCGCTGGAAGAGGTCAGCGGCAACGAGCGTCGCGCGGCGAAGGCCATCAACTTCGGCTTGATGTA
>JADZBF010000477.1 GCA_020852215.1 Lysobacter sp.
CCAAATTCTGCGCGGTGCTGCGATGCAGACTGCCCCAGGTTTTCGGATTGGGTTTCGGCGCGCCGGTGCTGCCGGAGGTGAAGCCGATCATCGCCAGCGCGTTGGCATCGACGCGCATCGGCGCGGCGTCGCGTTGCGGCAATACCGCGGGCAACACGTGCAATCGCGGCGGCATCGGCGACGGCGGGTCGTCGGCGATGCAATAACTCTCGGGATGCTGCGCGCGCACGTCGTCGATGGCCTGCGGCGTGCGCGAAGGCGGCAGCAGATTGATCTGGCCGCGCACCGCGACGGCGCAGAACGCGACCAAAAAACGATAGCGGTCTTCGCACAGCAGGATCGCGCTGGGCGCATCGGGCAGCGTCTCGGCCAGGCCCGCCACCTCGGCCAGAAAACGCGCCAGATCGGTCGGCGCACCGCCGCCGCCGAACGCGATGGCGCGCTCGGCCGGCCCGGCGGCCAACGCCAGCGCGTGGGCGGGTGCGGTCGAGATGTGGAAGACAGCGGACATCCCGCGATTCTCCTGCAGTTCACCTGCAATATCCGATGCCGGCGGCATCGCCCCTGTGCCCCGAACGGCCGGTCGCGCAAGCGCGCGGCAGCATTCGGAACGTTCGTACTTTACGCTGGCGGGCCGTTCGCCCTCAAACCGCCCGCCCGTGGACCCGCTCCGTTTCGATGCCGTCGCTTGCCGCCTGTGGCCCTATCGCCGCGGCGAATCCGCCGAGGCCCGCGTGCGGACCTGGTTGAGCGAGGCCTTGGGCCGGCCCGAAGCGGGGATCGAAGTGGTGCGCGACGCCCATGGCCGCCCGCATTTGGCCGCGATCGACGGCGAATTAGGGGCTATCGGCGGTGAAATCGATGTGAATTGGAGCCACAGCGGGGATTGGCTGCTGGCCGCGTACGCCGTCGACGCCCGGGTTGGGGTGGATATCGAATGGCGACGCCCGCGCCCGAACGCGTTGGCGCTGGCGCGTCGCTTCTTCGCGCCGGAGGAAACCGCGGCGCTCGCGCGTTTCGCTGACGACCCGGCGGCGCTGGAGCGGCGATTCGTGCGGCTGTGGTGCGCGAAGGAGGCGGTGCTGAAGGCGCACGGTCGTGGCCTGTCGTTCGGCCTGGAGAAACTGCGTTTCGAGCTCGACGACATCCTCGACGAGACCAACGACGATGCCCTGCGTACGCCGCCGCGCTTGGTCGCCTGCGACCCGGCGCTGGGTGCGCCGGGCGACTGGCATCTGCGGACATGGGCCCCGGCGCCGGAGTATCTGGCGACCTTGGCCTGGCGTGCGGCGGACCGGCGCGAAGGCCGCTCGAGCGCCGAGCCATCATAATTTCGACCCTGACGCAGACCCCTCGTCCCGCCGCCGCCCGCGCCGATCTCGACGCCGGCCTGCGCGCGCTCGGCCTCGACGCCGCCCTGGCCGAGCCGCTGGCGCGCTATCTCGCGCTGATGCTGCGCTGGAACGCCGCCTACAACCTCACCGCGATCCGCGACCCGCGCGAAATGGTGACGAAGCATCTGCTCGATTCGCTGGCGATGGCGCCGTTCGTCGGCCCCGCGGCGGGCGTGACGACGCTGGCCGACCTCGGCACCGGGGCGGGCTTGCCGGGTATCCCGCTGGCGATCGCGCATCCGGAGTTGCGCGTGACCCTGGTGGAGTCCAACGGCAAGAAGGCCCGCTTCATGCGCGAAGCCCTGCGCCAGCTCCGCCTGGACAACGCCGACGTGGCCGAATCGCGGATCGAAGCGCTCGATCGCCCCGGCGCGTTCGACGCGATCACCGCCCGCGCCTTGGCGACGCTGCCGCTGATTCTGGCGCTGGGCGGGCATCTGATCGCCCCCGGCGGCGCGCTGCTGGCGATGAAGGGCGCCCGTCCGGACGAGGAGATCGCCGCGCTGCCCGCCGGCTGGGCGCTGCGGTCGGTGACGCCGTTGACCGTGCCCGGGCTGGACGCCGAACGGCATCTGGTGCGGGTCGGGCGCGCCGATGAGACCAAAGAGCGAGGCTGAAATCCGCCCGCGCCGCTCCCGAGCCGGGATCGAGCAGGCATAATCACAGGTTCGGCCAGCCGCTCGGGGGACCGGCGGCCCGTCGAACATCGGCCCGCTGGCGTCGTCGCGGAGGGCCGGGACGACGAAGCGAACGCGGATGCGCAAGCGATTGATTCGTCGAGAGCGGCTCCGGACATGCGCCGGACTCGCGTCACGAAAAACGCGGACACTGCGTTCTTCAACAACCTGCTCGTCCCGAAGCCCGAGGTTCCGATTCCGTCCATGGCCCGCATCATCGCCATCGCCAACCAGAAAGGCGGGGTCGGCAAGACCACCACGTCGGTCAATCTGGCCGCCGCCCTCGCGCAAGCGCCGCAACGGGTGCTGCTGGTCGATCTGGACGCCCAGGGCAACGCCACCATGGGCAGCGGCGTCGACAAACGCGAACTCGCCGGCTCCACCTGCGATGTGATCCTCGAAGAAATGCACGCCGCGGACGTGATCGTCCGTACGCCCGAGGGCTTCGACCTGATGCCGGGCAACGGCGATCTCACCGCCGCCGAAATCGAATTGATGGACGAGCCCGGCCGCGAGCAGCGCCTCAAGCGCGCGCTGGAAGGCCTGCGCGAGAAATACGACTACATCCTCGTCGATTGCCCGCCGGCGCTGTCGCTGCTGACGCTCAACGCGCTGACCGCCGCCGATTCGGTGCTGGTGCCGATGCAATGCGAGTACTACGC
>JADZBF010000478.1 GCA_020852215.1 Lysobacter sp.
GCCCAGATAATCGCCGCGGCGCTCCTTGCGGATCACCTCTTCGTAGATACGGCCGGTGGTGACCGAATTCTTGCGCGTAAGGTGGGTGTGAATGAAGCGCTCGTAATGGCCGAGATCCAGGTCGGTCTCGGCGCCGTCGTCGGTGACGTACACCTCGCCGTGCTGGAACGGGCTCATCGTGCCCGGGTCGACGTTGATGTAGGGGTCGAGCTTCATCATCGTCACCCGCAGGCCGCGGGCTTCGAGGATGGCGGCGAGGGAGGCGGCGGCGATGCCTTTGCCGAGCGAGGACACCACCCCACCGGTCACGAAAACGAGGGGAGTCGCGGAGCTGGGGGAGTTCATGGCGTCAGCGGGTCGCTGGAAAGCGATAGTTTACCGGGATGCGCCCGAACTCGCGACCGCCGTCGCGCTTTTCGGGCGCAAGAAGTTGATTTCAGGACAAAAAACGACGCCCCGGGAGACCGGGGCGTCTGCATCGCATCCGAGATGAGGGCGGCGGCGCGCGACGGCGGCGTCAAATGTCCTCTTCTTCCTCCAACTCGCGCCCGGAATCCTTGTCGCCGTCCTTGTCGCCTTCTTTCTTGGGTTTCGGCTTGCGCGCCTCGGCCTTGCGGTCGGCTTCGGCCTTGGCGGCGGCTTCGGCTTCGCGGCGCTTGTCGGCCTCGGTCTTCTCGGCAGCGTCGTTGGACTGGGTGGCGGTCTGGCCGGTCTGGGATTGCGCGTAGGCGTCGCCGATAGACACGGGCGCGGACAGCGCCAAGGTCAGTACTGCCGTCAGCACGGCCGCCGGCGCGCAGGACAGCGGCTTCGGAGCATCGGTGAGGCGGCGGGAGAGCGTCATGGTCGGTTCGGTTCGCATCCGCGCCGGGGATCGGCGGGTTCGCTGCGGACCGGTCGACACGATACCGGCCCACGGCCCACTGCGATGTGAATCCGAGCCGCCGCGGCTGAACGGCTTGACCCCGGGGCGCCAGGTCGCCAAGCTCCGCGCCTGCCTCCTCCCTGCAAGGACATCGTCCGTCATGTTCCGTTCCTCGTTACGCATCGCATGCTTGGCGCTGTGTCTGGGCGCCAGCGCGCTCGCCGTGGCCGCGGACCCGGCGCCTTCGCGGCGACCCTTCGCTGAGATCGAACTGGGCAAACTGACCGACGACACCCAACGGGTCAGTTCTCCGGGCAATCAATTGAATCTGGTGTGGTGGATTCCGCCGGAATTCTGGGCGGCGTCGGCGACGCAATCGGGCGAGACGGACGCGAAAAAAATCGACGAAGTCGCTCGGCTGTTCAGCAAGTACACCATCGTCGCCGTGGTCAAGGGCGAAATGGGTGTGGTGACCATGGGCGACTTCATGGGCGAAGACCAGGTGCGCGACATCGCGCGCGTGATCGACAGCAAAGGCCGCAAGCTCGAGCCCGTGCCGACCAAGAAACTCGAGCCTGACCTGGTGATCCTGCTCGGAATCCTGAAACCGATCCTCAAAAGCATGATCGGCCCGGCCGGCGAGAACATGCACTTTCTCGCGTTCCCCGCGAAGGACGCCTCCGGCGTGGCGATTTCCGACCCTTATCGCAACGGCGAACTGGTGGTGATGCTCGGCGACCAACGTTTCGCGTTCAAGACGCCGCTGCCCAGCCTGCTCTCGCCGATGTACGACATGTCGTCGGGCGAAGCTTTTCCCGGCACGTACCGCTTCAATCCCTACACCGGTAACGCCTTGACCCCGGACAAACGCTGAAATACGCCGCATGAGCAGTCGCTACAACGCCGCCGATATCGAAGTTCTTTCTGGTCTGGATCCGGTCAAACGCCGGCCGGGCATGTATACCGACACCACGCGTCCGAACCACTTGGCGCAAGAGGTGATCGACAACGCCGTCGACGAAGCGCTGGCCGGGCACGCCGAAACCATCGACGTCGTGCTGCATCCGGACGGCAGTTGCGAAGTCTCCGACGACGGCCGCGGCATGCCGGTGGACATTCATCCGGAGGAAAAAATCCCGGGCGTCGAGTTGATCCTCACCCGTCTGCACGCCGGCGGTAAGTTCAGCAACAAGAACTACACTTTCAGCGGCGGTCTGCACGGTGTGGGCGTCAGCGTGGTGAACGCGCTGTCGAAACTGGTCGAAGTGCATATCAAGCGGGACGGCAACGAATACCGCATGACCTTCAAGCACGGCGACCGCGCGACGCCGCTGGAGATCGTCGGCTCGGTAGGCAAGAAAAACACCGGCACGCGCGTACGCTTTTGGCCGGACCCGAAGTATTTCGACACGTCGAAGTTCGCGCTGCGTCACTTGCGGCACGTGTTGCGCGCCAAAGCGGTGCTGTGCCCGGGCTTGACCGTCACCTTGCTCGACGTCGCCACCGGCGAAAAAGACCAGTGGCATTACGAAGACGGCCTGCGCGATTACCTGAAAGGCGAGCTGGCGAAAGGTGCGGCCGAAATCCTGCCGCCGGAGCTGTTCGTCGGTCAGTTGAAGAAGGACTCCGAAGTCGTCGATTGGGCCGCCGCCTGGGTGCCGGAAGGCGAATTGGCGCAGGAAAGTTACGTCAACTTGATTCCCACTGCGCAGCACGGCACGCACGTGAACGGGTTGCGCACCGGCTTCACCGACGCATTGCGGGAATTCTGCGATTTCCGCAACCTGCTGCCGCGCGGCGTGAAACTGGCGCCGGAAGACGTCTGGGATCGCGTCGCCTTCGTGCTCAGCGTGAAGATGACCGACCCGCAGTTCAGCGGGCAAACGAAGGAACGCCTGTCCTCGCGCCAAGCCGCGGC